>JBGTDH010000510.1:0-3502 GCA_041748435.1 Pirellulales bacterium | reverse complement strand
GACCCGCCGGCGTTCGCCAAAAACAAGACGCACTATGCCCACGCCATGCGGGCCTACAAACGCCTGAATGCCCGCGCGCTGAAGATGCTGCCTGTCGGCGGCCACTTGCTGACGTGTTCTTGCTCTTATCACGTCAGCCGGGCCGACTTTCGCGATACGCTGATGCAAGCCGCCGGCGAGGCGCGCCGCCTGGTGCGCATTGTGCGGGAAGGGGGCGCGTCGCCGGACCATCCCCGCGTAGCCAACGTGCCCGAGACCGAATACCTCAAGACCTTCCTGCTCGAAATCGTCGAGAGGTTCTAAACGACGGTGCGCTTCGGGAACGCGATCCAACCGTGGAGTGATGCACTAATCGGCCCAATTCTCGACGCGGAGACCGGGAATGCGCTGGAAGTGCTTTAAGTTCCGGGTGACCAGAACATCACGACGGGCCAAAACGATGCTGGCGATCAACAGGTCGGGTCGACCGAGTTTTTTGAGTGAGCGCCGCGCTAGCAATCGATCAAACTCCGCGAGCGATGCGCTATCGAACGGCAAGATAACAATTTGGCTGAGCAGCTCCTCGCTTCGATGGAGCCAATGCTGAGCGATCGCGAGTTGCCGACCGTCCTTTGCCTTCAGCAGAAAGTCGATTCGGCCTCGCAAGATCTCCACGCGAGTCACGATCGTTGTGCCAATCTCGCTGGCTTCGACCCGTTCTCCTCGTTCCTGGAGACGTGCGTGGCCCACATGCATCAGCGATAGAATGTCCGTGTCGAGTACGTACATTTAATCGATGGCGAGCATCGGCCTTCCGCGCTGCTTGTAGATATCCTCAAGCATGGACGACAGGAACGGATCGTCTCGCAGGGCGCCGAGATGTGTCGCCCAGAAGTCGGGATCGTCTGGTCGACGGAGCCAGTCGTCAATGGCGGAATCGAGGAAGCGCCACTCGCCAGCAATCAGCCGGCCCGGCAAACGCTGCGCGCTGACAGCATCGAGTACAGCCGCCGGAGAGACGCGGAGGTAAGCGGCGGCCTCGGTCAGGCTCAAAACATTGGACGAACTGCCGAGCGGATGTTTCTTGCCGCGCTTTGATACCGTCGCCATCAATCAACTCCTGAGGTCAGTCCTTCAAGTATACACTCACGGCCCGCAATTCGGCATCCGGAACACCGAGTTTGGACCATCGGCCGATGGATTCCAGGTTCGCGCGGGAGGACAGCGTGCCGTTCTAGCCGCAACGGCGAAGTCGCCTAGGACTTCGGCTTAGTGCAGCTTCGCGCAATCAGCCAGACTGAGATCAGGAGCAGGAAGCCGCCGACAGGGACGAGGAGAATGCCGAATCCCGGGTCGCCGGAGTAGACGAACCAGCCGCCGAGGAAGAAGCCGGCCGGTAGTGTGAGCGTGGCGCCGAAGAGACAGGGCGAGGCCACGGACCGCCATCGCGCGTCCCGCGCGTCGAGCCGCGGAATCGAAGCGGCAAAGGCCAGATGCACCAGCGCCAACAGCGCGCCATGCGCGTGGGCCAGCGTCCACATGTGGCGCCGAGTGGAGACGACTTGCGTGGTAGTGGCGGTCGGCGGGATGTCTAGATACCAGCCCACCTTGAATCCGTGCAGCAGCTCCAGCACGATTCCCAGCGACAGAAACACGAGCAAGGCCCACCAGCCAAAACGGAGGTGCCTATTGGCCAGCGCTTCGGCCTCCGGGACGCGGGACGAATCGCCCCGCTCGGGATCGTCCTCGATCGATTTGGCGCGCTTGCTCATTCTTTCAGATCGATATCCCGATCGTCTCGCTGCTTTAACAGCCGATCAAACGTGGTGCGATCCAGTTGTCCGCTGGCATCGATTAGAATCGCCGCACCGGTCTCGTCCCTGCGCTGCGAGAGCCGCGATTCCCAAACTTGGACAGCCTGCCGATGTGCCGCAGCACGCTGCTGGGCCGGGCCGACGAAATCGTAAGCGAATTCCTGGTAGCCGGGTAGCTGCCGTAAGGACCGCACGGCAATGTACCGCACGGCCGGATAAGGATCTTCCAACAACTGCGCCAAATAAGGGGCTTGCCAGTGCGTGCCCGATGCGGCGTGCGCCTCGGGCCAGCCCATGCTCCAGGCCGCCAATGCCCTTTGGCCGGCATCACCACGCAACAGTGTGGTCACCATATCGGACACCTTGGCCTGATCGTCGCTGAGCTCTACCTCCGGCGTACCGTACCAGTTCGCCAGGTGCTCCTGCGTCCAAGCCAGGGTCTGATCCAGGTGGCATTGGTTGCAGGCATTGGGGCGGCCCGTTTGCACGCTGGCCGCAACCGTGGGATTGGAGACCTGATGGCTGCGAATGGCCTTCAAGAGTCCATACGTGGTGTGCGGCATGTGGCAGTTGTAACAGCGGCTGCCGGCAGAAGTCGCCGCGTGATGCGAGTGCTCGGCGATTTTATCTTTAAACTGCGCATGACATTGCAGGCACGCGCGATCGCTGTCCATGCCCGCCGAGAGTTGATCGTCCGGATCGCTGGCGTGCATGCTATGGCAGGAGAGGCAACTGAACTTGCCCCCTGGATAACAGGGCGATTCGATCAGGCCGTTATATTCCCGTCCCGACACGCGCACCATGCCGTCCCGCCAGAAATGCCCCCGCAGATAGTCGGGATCTCGCTGCAAGGCCGCCCGCAGATCGACGAGCGTTTCTTCCTTAGTGGGTTGAATGACGTGCCGCGTGGCATCGAGATCCGCCCCCGGTTGAAACTTATTCCAATGACCGCGCCACCAATCCTGCTGGCCAAAGCTGGCGATGGCGTGACACGCGCCGCACACCTGACTGGAGCGCTCGGCCGAGAGCCGCGCAGGATTCACAATCGTCTCATCGGGCGAAGCGGCCAGATGCTGCGCGTAGCGGCGCGCCGGATTCTGGTTGGCCGCCACGTGGGCCTCCGCGGGACCGTGGCATGCTTCGCAAGAGATGCCCAACTCGGCGGTCGAGGTGTCCGCATGCTGCGAATCCATCGCCATGCGCGGTTGGCTATGCGTTGAATGGCAGCGGATACAGACGCCGTTCCACAACACGGCCTGCTGCTTGAGATGCGGCGGCATGACCAGCGCCGCCTCGCGCGGAATCCAGCGTTCGTCGGCAATCAGCCACGCCAGCGGAAACTCGATCAGGGAGCGATCTTCTCCTTCGTTCGTCCAATACACCTGGTAATGGTGCGAGCCGGTGGTCATTACCAATTGAACTTCGTGCGCCGCCCGATCGCTGCCCGCCTGCGGCGTCATGCGGGCCCAGAACTCGTCGCCGCGGCGGAACAGAAAATATTCCACGCCCTCGAACGCCACGCGATGATCGTGAAAATCTCCCACCACGGCCCGCGGCGTGGCCGATTGCGTCATGGTGCGATGATAGGTGGCGTGCCACGTGGCGAAATGCCCCGGATGGCACGATTGGCACGCCGTGGAAGACACATAGCCGTGGTCTTTGACCTTCGCCGGCACTTGCTCGCTCAGATGCGTCGCCTGCTCGTGCGC
>JBGTDH010000509.1:0-4755 GCA_041748435.1 Pirellulales bacterium | reverse complement strand
TTGTCTCAGCGGAAAGACAGTGGAAGTGTTAAATACCGACGCGGAGGGCCGGCTCATTTTGAATGACGCGCTCACTTACGCACAGCGCCTCGGTTGTACTCATCTGGTCGACGCCGCCACACTCACCGGAGCTATCGTCGTCGCGCTAGGTCATGTCCACGTAGGAGCCTTCACGAATAACCAGGAGTTACTCGACAAGTTACTGGCTTGCGCGAAACGCGAAGGCGAGAAAATGTGGCCCATGCCGCTCGACGACGACTACAAAGAGCAGTTGCGATCGCCCTTCGCCGACCTGCCGAACATCGGCACCCGCTGGGGCGGAGCCATCACCGCCGCCAAGTTCCTGGAAGAGTTCGTCGATTCCAAGCCCTGGGTCCATTTCGACATCGCCGGTCCCGCCTTCCTCGACAAATCCAAACCCTGGCTCGACGGCGGCGCCACCGGCTGCTTCGTCCGCACCCTGGTGGAAGTGGCGCGACGTTGGGCGTAAGGCCGATAGTGCTTGGACAACCGAGCCGAGCGAGCGTTCGACGAAATGTACGCAACGGACTTTACACCGGAGGCGGCTGACGATTTGCGGGCGTTTCGCAAATTCGATCAGCAACAAGTTTTCGACGCCATTGGAATGCAACTCGCCCACGAGCCCGGTCGCGAGACACGCAACAGAAAGCGGCTCCGGCCGAACAACTTGGCGGAATGGGAACTTCGGGTGGGCGATTTACGAGTATTCTATGATGTGGACCCGCAACGCCTTGAAGTGCTGATCATCGCGATCGGCCGGAAGCAGGGTGGCAAGCTCTATGTGCATGGCGAGGAGTTCGACTTATGAAAACGATCGAGGTCACGCCCAACGAGGATGAATTGAACGCGGTGCTCGACTGTGCGCGTGAGGAAGATGTGTTGGTGCGCGCGGCTGATGGAACCCAATTCATGGTCACCGTGATTGACGAGTTCGATGAAGAAATTATCCGCACACGGCGGAACGAGAAGCTCATGGCTTTCTTGGAGAAGCGGGCACAGCCAACCGCCAGAATCTCAAGCGAAGAGGTGAAGCGGTCGCTCGGATTGTAGCCCCTTTGTAGAATCGCTCACAGCATCCATTAGAAATTGCGAGATACCTATGCACACAGTTCAGCGATCCATCCTGGTTTTAGCTCTCATCTTGGCGTTGGGTAGCGGTCACCACCCTATCTGGGGGGCCGAGTTTCGCGCGGGGGCGTTTGCGCAGCCGATCTCGCCGGCGATGTTTCCCACGCCGGTCAATGGCGGCATGAAGGGAGTCTTTGCGACAGGCGTCAACGATCCAATGCATGCCCGTGCGCTGGCGATTAGCGATGGCAAGAAAGAGCTGATCTTCTGCGTCGTCGATGCCTGTTTGTTGCCGCGGGAAATCTCGGAGGGGGCCAAGCAGATTGCCGCCGAGAAGACCGGCGTGCTCGCCAGTCAGATGCTCGTCTCCGCCACGCATACACATTCCGCGGCCACGCTTACGCCGGCCTTTCAGAGCGATCCGGATCCCGAGTACGTGGCGGGAGTGGCGGCAAAGATTGCCCAGGGTTTGATCCAAGCGCATCAGAACCTGGAGCCGGCCGAGATTGCCTGGGGCAAGGGCGCCGATCCCACGCAGGTGTTTCATCGCCGCTGGCTGATCAAGGAAGGTGAGACCAATGCGAATCCCTTCGGCACAACGACCGACCGCGCGTGGATGAACCCCGGATATCGCAACGCCAAGGTCACGGCGCCCTGCGGTCCGGTTGATCCCGAGATCGGTCTCGTGGCGGTCCGCTCGGCGCGGGACAAGCGGCCCATCGCTCTTCTCGCTAACTACAGCTTGCACTATGTGGGCGGCAACCCGCCCATCTCGGCCGATTACTTCGCCGTGTTCGCCGAAGAAATGACGCAGCGGCTGCACGCGCGGGACAGCCGCTACGAGGGGAAGCCGGCCTTCGTGGGCATCATGTCCAATGGCACGAGCGGCAATATCAACAACGTCAACTACGGCGGCGACGCACCGGCCAGGCGGTTGCCGGGTGAGCAGATTCGCGTCGTGGCGCGCAGCGTGGCGGAAGCCGCGATGGCAGCCTACGAGCAGTTACAGTTCAAGCCGCATGCGACTTTGGACTGCCAGGAGCAAGACGTGCAGTTGAAGGTCCGCAAGGCGACCGCCGAGGAGCTTTCCCGTGCCCGCGAGATTCTATCGAGCACCGCCAAAGACAAGGACGGCCAGTATTCGGATCGCGCCGCCATTTACGCGTTGGAGTCGATCGCTTTGGATGCGTTTCCGGCCGCTGTGCCCGTCAAGTTGCAGGTGCATCGCATTGGCACGCTGAGCATCGCCGCCATCCCCTGCGAAGTGTTCGTCGAAATCGGACTCGATCTCCGCCAGCGCAGCCCGTTCGATCAGCACTTCACCGTGTCGCTGGCCAACGGTTACAACGGCTACCTGCCGCGCGCCGCCGACCACCGCCTGGGCGGTTACGAGACCTGGCGTGCCCGCAGCAGTTACCTGGAAGTCGACGCCGCCGAGAAGATCACGACCGGCCTGACGTCGCTGCTCACGCAGATGAAAGCAAAGGCGCAATAGCAATCGCCCGACGCCTACCGCACAACACGGCCGGAGCCATCACCTTGGCAGAGGCGAAGGACCTCGTCGCGGGAGACCTTGTTGAAATCGCCGGGGATCGAGTGCTTCAAGCAGCTCGCGGCCACGGCGAACTCCAGCGCGTCTTGCGGCGGCATCGGATCCAACATCGCGCTCACGAGTGCGCCGCAGAAGGAATCGCCCGCCCCCACGCGATCGACCACGTGCATGGTGTAGCGGCGGCTGAGGTAGAAGGAATCGCAATCCAGCAGGCACGCCGACCAGTGATTCACGCTGGCCGATTCCGATTCTCGCAACGTGATGGCCACCCGCCGAGAGCCATACCGCTGGCGAATCTGGCGGGCCACGCTTTCATAAGCCGAGTGCTCGATGCGGCCCCCCTGGACATCGGTGCGGTCGGCCGTGATGCCCAGCACATCTTTGGCGTCTTCCTCATTGCCGACCACCAGGTCGACATGCTTCAGCAGCGGCTCGACGGTGTGGCGAGCCTGATCGCGCGACCAGAGCTTGGCCCGGTAGTTCAGATCGAAGCTGGTGAACAGACCCATCGATCTGGCGGTTTGCAATGCCTCCGCCGTCGCGCGGGCACAACTCTCGCTGAGCGCGGGCGTGATACCCGTGGTGTGAAACGCCTGCCGGCCCTGCAACAAGGCCGGCCAGTTGTAGCTCTCGGCCGGGGCCAGGGCGATCGCTGAATGGGAGCGATCATAGATCACGCGGCTGGCCCGCTGCGCCGCGCCCGTCTCGAGAAAATAGACGCCCATGCGGCCCGCGGGGACGCGTTGAATGAGCGACGTATCGACACCGTAGTAGCGGAGTTGGGCCACCGCGGCATCGGCTAAGGGATTGCTGGCCGGCAGCACGGTGACGTAGGCCGCTTCGTGACCGAAAGCCGCTAAGGAGACCGCCACGTTGGCCTCACCCCCGGCGTAGCTCACTTCCAGGTGCGTGGCTTGCAGGAAGCGCTCATAGCCCGGCGTGGCCAGCCGCATCATGATCTCGCCGAAGGTCAGAACCCGCGCCATCGAAAAAAAGCTCCGGAGTTGTGATCTCTATCTCGTTTGCACGACGAGCGACGAGGTGAGCTCGAGCGGAGCCGTGGTGGCGGGTAAGATTGCCAGCACGTAATCGGCGATCGACAGATTGTAGCGCGTGAGCGTGGAGAGAAACGCCTGCGACTCCGTGGCCTGGCGGGCGATCGCCTTCAGCGAATCGTCGATCTCAACGCGGCGATTCCCGGCTTCGAAATCCTCGATGGTGGCCGCCCGGCTGGCGTCCAAGTGGATAACGGCCTCGGCCCGATCTTCCAGAGCCGCGTAGAGGCCCGGAAGCGAGGCCGCCAGATTCTTCAGCGCGGGCGATTGGGCCAGCGCCGTGGGCTGTAGCTCCAGGCGCGTTTCATATCGTCCGCCGTGCGGTGTCGTGACGGGAAATGGCCAGTCCTTGGCGCTCCCGCCGCGACCGATGGCCGCTCCCAGCTCCATGCGACGTTCCCACATCCGCGCCTGTTGTTCCAGCAGCTCGGCCGCCGCTGCTTGCTGCTGGGCCCGCAAGTCGAGCATCGCTTCCGCGCCGCCCGGCCGACGCGCGGCGTGCAAGGCGGCGGGAGAGAGCGATTCCAACTGATCGCATTGATCCGAGCAGACCTGACAGCGCGCCGCCTCCTCGCGAGCCAACCAAAACGCCTCCACCGCTCGGCGACGATCGTTGGCCGGCGCCGCGGCGAGACATTGCTCCAAGGTGAGGGAAGGTTCAGCGCTATCGGTCAGCGAACGATCCCAATGCAGCAGCCGCGCCAGCCGATGGGTGCGCTTGGGCGGAGATAAGCCCAGCAGCGCAGCGTAACTCTCGTGATCGGTGGCATCACTATCCTGTGGAGTCAGTTGTGCGAGCTGCTCCCCCTCGACCGGCGGCTTCAGCCGCGTCTGCGACTCGCCGCCGCTCCCGTCGGACGAATCCGTTTTGAGCAACGAACGCATGCCGGGCCCGCGGCCGATGCTCGGCGCTTCGGTCTCCTCCTCTCCTGCCGACGTGCCCGCCGAGTTCGTCTTCTCCGGGTTAGCGCTCGGTGCAGCAGCCTTCTTCGGCTTCACCAACATGGGAAGCACAGCCGCGGGTGCGGCATTCGGATCGGCCACGCTCAGCGCGTACTC
>JBGTDH010000508.1:0-3835 GCA_041748435.1 Pirellulales bacterium | reverse complement strand
TCGTTGACTTTCCTGATCGGGGTTGGCATTGCGACCGCCTGGGTCCTCAATGCGCGCGAGCCGGTGATCCCGCCAGTTGCCACCGACACTCTGGCAGCGGCAACATCACCATCTGCGACGCTGGAAATGGTCTTTGTGCTTGACACAACCGGCTCGATGGGTGGACTCATAGAGGGTGCAAAGCAACGAATCTGGGGAATCGTCAACGAGGTAATGCAATCGTCGTCTCGACCAGCCGTAAAGATTGGACTGGTGGCTTACAGAGATCGCGGCGATCAATACGTGACGCAGGTGTTGCCGCTGACCGAGGACCTCGACAAGGTCTATGCAACGTTGATGGATTACCGGGCGGGCGGCGGGGGTGATGGTCCAGAAGACGTGCGGCGCGCACTTGCAGATGGCGTCAAGCGTGCGGGTTGGTCGCAGAGCTCCGCCCGTCTCGCTCAAGTCATTTTTCTGGTGGGGGACGCACCACCTCATGATGATTACCGCGACGAAGAGGATACGGTCGTCACGGCGGCCACCGCGGTCCAAATGGGAATGATAGTGAACACCATTCAATGTGGAAGTATGGCCGAAACAACAAGGGTGTGGCAGGCGATTGCCCAGCGCGGCCAGGGACAGTATTTCGCCATCGCTCAGGATGGTGGTGTTCAAACGATAGCCACGCCATACGACAAGCAACTCGGAGAATTGGCTACAAAGCTCGGCGGGACTTACGTCGCATATGGCGGCGGCGCCGGTGAAGCAGGTGAGAGCTACCGCTCAGCGAACAAGAGTTCCGCTGACTCCACTGAAGCCAAGGTCTCCACTTCTGCCGCACCGGAAGCTCAAGCCCAACGCGCACTCAACAAAGCAGTGAATCGCGTGGCATATGTGGGAGACCTCCTACAGAACATTGAGAACGGGTCAGTAAAGCTCGAATCAGTGAAAGACGAAGATCTTCCTGCTGACCTCCGACAACTTTCGCCAGAGGCTCGCAAGCAGGAAGTTGAGAGGCGACTCACCGCTCGTCGCGAAATGCGCTTGCAGATAATTTCGCTTTCGAAACAGAGAGACGAGTACATTGCCGCAGAGCGGAAGAAACAGAATGGCGGCAAGGAGAGCGGCTTCGACGCGGCTGTTTCCGCGGCATTGAAGGCACAACTGGCTCGCAAGGGGATAAGGTAGGAAGGAATTACGGATTGTGAATTGCGAATTGCGAATTTCTTGACCGGGGTGAGGGCCTTCTTCGTGCCGATACTTACACGAAACCGCAATTCGCATTTCCGCAATTCTTCACCTTAACGTTATTCTGAGTGTGTACTTTGATGTCCCAGGGGACGTGGTCGGGCGGACGACGATGATCAAGTAGTCGCCCGTCTCCGGCAAGAATCCACTGTAGTCATAGTTGGCGTCGAACCAATCACTGGAGACGGTTGCGAACCCTGGCCATTACTTCATCCAAAGTCTTACAGCCAAGGCGATCGTTGGGATGCCTGCGCTGCCATTTGCGGAAGAAATGAAAGTGCCTCTCGTCATTCCACTCCGCCGCGTTCACGCAAGTGCGCCGAAGTCGGACCTTGGTCGCCCGGAAACAATATCGCGTAACCCAGGGGAGTACATTCGACGGTCGAGCTGGCCTCTTCATAGGAGCCAGGGAGCTTTGCCCGAATTGTCAGATCCGCGCCGCGGTCGACAAGCAATCGCACCAGAGGAAGCCCAGCATCGTCATACTGCGTCGCTGCATGGAAGATGGGGGTCTGGCCCCCCACTCCGGCTTCGTCCAGGGTCGCCTTGGTGTTGGCGTCGGCACCTCGTTCCAGCAAGAATGTGGCGGCATCGAGCCTTTGGAATTCGGCGGCTACGTGGAGCAGAGTGCACCCCCGCAAGGTGAGCCCACGCGCGGCGGTGGTGCCGAAATCGAGTTCGGAAAAGCGCCGGTGAACTAGTGCGGGATCGGCGTCCAACAACTCCCTCAACTCATCCACATGTCCGCGGAGCACGGCAAACATGGCCGGGCTCTCATGCTTGGATTTGGCGTTGGCGGCCCGCAGGATGTCGATGCAGGCGGAGAGTTTTTCGGGATCTCTCGCGTAGGTGATGAGCAGATAGTCGAGAGCCGTGCCCGGGTAGGGAACTCCTCGCTTCTGCCACGCGGCTGGACCGCCACAGTTGGGATCCGCGCCATGATTCAGCAACCATTCCAGGGAGGGTGGGTTGAGTGCCTCGCAGGCTGCGAAGAGAATCGGAAAGTGACCGTGCCAGGCGGCGTTTACGTCGGCTCCGAGCGACACCAGCAGTTCCATCATCGGAATTCTCTGGGAGTTAAGCGCGGCGCGCATGAGCGGTGCGTCGCCGCCACGATGGATGTCCGATCCGTTTTCGATCATCCACTTCGCCATGGCTAGCCGGGTTCGATTTGGCGCAACAAACGGAACCCTGCATTCGGCAACCCACGTGAGTGGCCCATCATTGCCGTACCCGAGGGGTGCTTGATGAAGGGCCGGATTCCGCGCCATCATGGACTGCACTAGTGGCACATCATTACGGTCGATGGCATCCTTGAGCTTTCCAGACTCTGCAAGGGAATTGACATGGGCCTTGAGCTTGGGCCAACTCGGAAACCCGTACGAACGGGCGATCTGAAGCTGGGCGTCGGCGAGCGTAACCGCGCCACCCGATTTCAACAGGTCCTTGGATTGATCCCGCAGATGACGAAGGTTGGGACGATCTGGCAGGGCGTGAGTGGCGCCGGAAGTGTGGTTCGACATGGCGAACTCCTTTCATGAGGTGCCCGCCGTCCGCAATTTCGGGCTGAAAGAAGTTTCGCGAATTCTGCTAACTGCCAGGTGGGCTTCTACCCTTTCCGCGGACCGGGTGCGTCCATTCACGCAGTGGACACTCTAGCGCTGGCGAGGCGCCTGAGTCAAAGGCGCGGGCATTAGAGTCATTACCGAAAGTCCGGCGCCGAATTGGTTGTAACGCCTTTCGACGAAGCTTTGAGGATTGAATATGAGTAATCAAGCAATCCTGTTAACGATTCGCCAGGGACAGACGGAATGCGGCCATCTCGTGGTCATTGCGAACCAGCAGGACGTCGCCGACCAACACCGGGTGGTTCCAGGTTTTTCCCTCGATCGCCGGGAATCGCGCGAGCTCAGTGAACTGGTCGGGCGACGCCTTTACCAGAGCCAACTCTCCCTTCTCCGACAGCACCAGCAGCACATCCTGGTCGGGAAAAAGCACGAGCTGGCCGTAGCCATACCTTGCGCCCTTCCACTTGCGCTTCCCGTCCTTGAGGTCGATACACGCCACGGTGCCGTAGTCGAAGCCAAAGGCATAGCCATTATGAATGACGAAGTCGTTGAAGTTGGAAATGAGGTCCTCTGATGTCCAGCGCTCTTCGGTGGTCCATCCGCTGGATCCCTGCTTGACCGCGATGCGGCGCATGCCGCTGCCGCCCATTCCGTCGCCGACACTCATCATGAGTTCGCCATCACCAGCTACGGCCGGCTGCATAATGCGGGTGTCAGATGGCCACGAGTGATTCCAAAGTAGCTCGCCATCCGCGAGTGCGACACTGGTCGCGCCAGTTGAGGTCATCAGCAGGATCTGCGGTACTCGCTCGATGGTGACAAGCTGTGGTGAGCTGTAGCTGTTGCCGCCGCGTGGGCCGAACCAGCGCGGCTTGCCGGTGGCCAGGTCGTAGGCGACGAGGTTGCCGGACGCAGCTACAATGACTAGATCGCCGACCACCAACGGGGAGCCCGAGATACCCCAGCCGGGGATCTTCGCGCCCGTGTCAGACACTGCGTTACGCGACCACACGACTGCGCCAGAACCTTCGTCAAGC
>JBGTDH010000507.1:0-2429 GCA_041748435.1 Pirellulales bacterium | reverse complement strand
TCCGAAGCCGATGGAGGCCCACCAGGGGGCTCACGCCCCCCGCTCGCCTTCTGCGCCGCCACCAATGCCCGCGGTGCCGCAGGCGCCAGCCTCCAGTCCATTCGGCCAGCCCGGAAGCTACGTCGCTTCCACCGGCCAGCCGGCGCCGCTCGATGTGGGCGACGTTTTCAATCGCACCTGGAACCTGTTCAGCCAGAACCTGGCGCAGCTTGTCGTCGGATTCTTGATCCTGTTTGGCGTCACGCTGCTGCTTCTCTTGCCGCTGCTGCTGGTGCTGGGCATCGCGATTGCCATCGGCGGCGCCCTCTCCAAGGATGGCAACGAACCACTCGGGGCGGCCCTGATCATCTTGGCCGTGCTCGGCATGCTGCTAATTAGCCTGGTCGCATCCGCTTGGCTCTACGGCGGCTTCATGGCCTGGACGCTCAAGATCGCGCGCGGCCAGCCTAACACCTGGGGCGATATTTTCACCGGCGGGCGCTATTTCTCTCGCATGGTGGGCGCCGGACTACTCTATGCGCTGGCTGTGAATCTTGGGTATCTGTTGTGCATCGTGCCTGGCGTCATCCTGGGGCTGATGTTCTCGCAGTTCGCTTGGCTGATCATCGATCGCGACGTGTCTGCCCTCGATTCGTTCGGTAGCTCCAAGCAACTGACAGAAGGCAACAAGCTCTACCTGTTCCTGCTCGGATTGATCGTACTTGTCATCAGTGGCTTAGCCAATCTGATTCCATTTGCCTTCGTATTCTCCACCCCCTTCGCTTGGCTGCTGATGGCCGTCACCTACCTCCGTCTCGCCGGCGAAAACGTCGGTCAATCCCGTCTGCCGCCTGCGGGATCACTAGGAACTTTCGTCCCGCCTGTTTCCTGACGCATGGGAAGCGGATGGACGGCATCGTCCGAGACGCCAAATCCACGAAAGGATCGCGTCACCTCGGCGGCGCGCGGATGGTCGGCATAACCCGCCAGAACGAAGTTTCCGTTGACCTCCACCGGCTGTTGTAAGCCTTCGATGGCCAACGAACGCTGCTGGCGAATTTGATCCAGGCGGGCCGCCTGCTCCACATCGTCCATGAGAAAGACCATGAGATCGACCGTCTGCCCACCGACCGGCACGCGTACGCGTCGGCTTGCCCCGAAGGCGTCCGCCACTTCCTGCGGCTTCCCCACCGGGAGGCCGCCGCTGCGAAAGTGCGACAGCAACTCTTCGATCGTGCGGTGCTGCTGCGAGGCCACGAAGCCAAACTGTTGGACTACGATCCCCACGAGGGCGACGATCAACAGCAATCCGACTCCCCAGGTTATCACGCGAAAAAATGGCGAACTGCTCTTTTGGACTGCCTCAGTAGCTTCCATGACAACACCTCTCATAAAACGGAGTACCGACCCAGGCAGGTGCAGCAATAAGCGTGCCACAACACGGACAATTCCCGCTCCAATTCTCCGATTATCGGGTTTCGAATATCTGCTCCGGGAGATGAAATGCGTTGTCCGCAACCATTGTGTCCTTGGCGCTCGTGGGCGAAGCGCCGCATCGAACCAGTGGTAATTCAATTTGGGCGAGAGATAATGGCCTTCGCGATCCGCAGTCAAGCTGGACATGTTCCTCACGTCTCACAGGACTTAGTTTATCGTGTCCTCCGAAATTCCGGCATGGGCTCGGGCCAGGAGAGGCGTTCGATGTGCAGGCGGTCCCCCTCGTGGAATCGCAGGAACCACTCCTCTCCCGGTGGGAAATCTAGCTTCGCCCGAAACGTGTCATGTTCCCAGTGGGCCAGCGTCCCAGCGATGTTGGGTCCAAATTGAAGTCGGAGTGAGCCGTCGCCCTCCACGATCTCCAACTTCCCGTACAAATCGCAGGCATAGGTTCCGGAGTATTGGCGTAATGGCAGCGAAGGCTTAGTGTCCCTTGCTCGCGCGGTCTCAAGGCGTGCATTGTTGGCTGCGGCCCTCTGGGCGGGCGTTTCCTCGGTTTCAACGAGCCAATCGCGATTCGTCATCGCACGGGGAAGTCCCAGCATTCTCGCGAAGATGTCGTGCATGAACATGTACTCGAGGCCGCAGCTACGGTTCGCCAAGACGACGACCCCGATCCCTTCCTGCGGCATCATCGCCGCGACGGCTCCCGACGAGCCGCCGTGCATGACGATCTTTCGACTGCGCAAGTCGCGCAGTTGCCAGCCGAGGCCGCCGCCGTAGAAGAACTGAGGGTAGACCAGGTTCGGCTGTGGCGTCGCCTTGATCGGCACCGTACTGTGCGGGGCCAGCATCGTGCGGACGGTGGCTGGTTTGAGGAGCGACTGTCCCTGGATGTCCCCTTCGTCCAGAACCATCTGCACGAACCTGGCCATATCGACAACGTTCGATTGCATGGCGCCCGCCGGCGCCACCGCGTCGTGCAGGCGCTGAAAACCCTCATGACCTGGCCC
>JBGTDH010000506.1:0-7184 GCA_041748435.1 Pirellulales bacterium | reverse complement strand
ATCTCGGTAGCAACGCCGCGCGCACTTCGTCCCCTTTCCCGGCCAGCGTAAGCGCCTCTGCCGCGTGCATGGCCGGCCAGAACTCATCGCTTTTCAACGCGTCACGCAGCAAGGCCAGACATTGGGCCTGCTGCGGAAACTCAGCGCCAAAAAGGCGGCCGGCGTCGAGCACGGCAAGGATGAGCAGCACCGCAGGCGCCTTGTTCATCTTGTCACCTTGTCACCTTCTCGTCTCCGACGCGCAGGCGGCTGTTGCGGTAGAAGCCGGCTTGCTGCGGATTGCCGGGATCGAACCGCCAACGCTTCCCATCCAGCACGAACTTATATTCATGCACGCCGGCGGGCAGTTTCAGCTTGAGGGCGTAGTCTCCCGCCGCGTCCGGCCCCTCCAGTTGCTTTTCGGTGGGCTTCCAATCGTTGAACGATCCGGCCACATGCACACTCTCCACTCTTTCCTGCGGGCGATAGCGGAACGTCACTTCGTACTCCTCGCCCACTGGCTCGACGAGCGGCAGTCCGCGCGAGAGGTCTTGCTCCTCGAGCGCGAAGCCCCAGGTGCCCACCATCATCTCTTGCCAGGTCTGATCGCCCCACATCACGGGCTTCGTAGCATCGGGGTTAGCCAGATTCTGGTCGGAGTTGTCGTAGTGGGCCGTGCAGCGAATCTGCGTTCCTTCGGGCAAGCGCTTCGGTTCGGCCAACTGGTAGGTGTTCTGCCAGTTGAAGTCGTAGCGCGGCACGCTCAGCAGGACCTCTTCGTTGCCGTCCGGGTAGAGCGCCTCGAACAGGAACGACTTGCCCCGCAGATGCATGTGTGGCGTGAGGGCGTAGAAAACGGTCTCTTGCTCGATCTTGGCCGTGGCCGAGATTCGATGGTTATTGGCGCCGGCGGGAATGCGGAACTGAAAATTGAGAGCGGCTCCCACTTTCATCTCCCGCTTCACGCTGGCCGGATCGGCGAAGACCAGTCCGATCTCGCTCTGATCCGTTTGCGGTGTGCCGTTGGGAGTGTAATGCGCCTGAATGACGAGCTTCGATCCGGCGGGCACCAGCCGGCACACGCCTTCCGGATAGATGCTCGGCGGCAAGCCCGGGGCAAAACCCACGATCGAGTTGAACAGCGGCTCTCCCGGATCCAGCGCCGTTGATCCCGGCGGGCGGAAGAACAGAATCAAGTGGTGCGTCACCGCGCGATTCCCCGGACGGCACTCGGCCGCTTGAATCCACTTATCTTCCTTGAAGCCCGGATCGATGCTGAAGTACTGATACTCGACCGTTCCCTTGGCCGGCACCGCAAAGGGCTTGGGCATCTTGTAAACCACGTCCGGCTGAGGAATCTGCCAACCTTCGACAAATTCCCGCGGCGGTGGAAGATCGTCCGTCTTTCCCTGCGGGCAGCCGGCTTCGATCCAACGCTCGATCGTGCGTTTGGCCTCGTCCGGCAAACGTGCGTCGTTGGCAAACTTTCCATGTTTAGGATCGGCGTGCCAAGGCGGCATGCGGCCCGCGGCAATCACTTCGCGAATGGTTTCCGCCCAACCGGCAGCGTCTTCGTAGCGCGTCAGCTCAAACGGCGCGACCTCTCCCTCCCGATGGCAATACGCACAGTGGCGGGCCAGGATCGGGGCGATATCGCGCGTGTAGGTGATCTCGCTGGTGGCGGGCGAGCGCTGCACGCGCCCAATCAGGCAGCCGACGGGCAGGGCGATCGGCTGGCTGATCTCTTTGCCTGTCAGCAACTCTTCCAAGGCCACGGCCAGATCCCGGCGGCTCACGCTGGGCCGCGTATAGCCGACGCCGTACTGATCGTCAATGTGTCCCCAGTACCGCACGCGCCGCTGGCCGTCCAGCAGGAACACCTCGGGCGTGCGCCGCGCGCCAAACAAATCGGCCACGGAATTGCCCGCGTCCTTCAAGAGGGGAAACTCGATCGTGTGCGTGCGGGCATAATGGGCCAACTCCGCCAAAGAATCGTGACGATTGGAATCGATGCCCAGGAAGGCCACGCCCTGCTCGTCGAACTCGGCCGCCAAGTCGGCCAGCCGTGTGCCATACAACTTTGCCAGGGGGCATTCCACGCCCAGGAACACCACCACCACCGCCTTCTTATCCGCCAGATTGGCCAGCGCGTGCCGCGTGCCCAAGTAGTCGTCAAGCTCGAAATTCTCGATCTGCCGGCCCACGGGAATCGGCTCCTCTGCTGGGGAAGCCAAGAGCGCCAGAATCAACGCCAGTCCGTGCATAAGAACCTCAACAGAGATGTGCATTTGCGATGGCTTTAGTGTAACGCGAGGTCCCGCGGGAGGCGAGATCGGAAGACCTCACGTGCGGCCCTCTCCCAGGACGGGAGTGGGGGTGTGGGAGAAGGTGCTTACAACCTTCCTTGCCGCGGGGTGTGCGCCGGGAGTATATTTCCAGAGTACATTGCCCTTCGCCAGAGTCTGCCAGTCTGCAATTTCTTCCAGCAACCGGGGCCGCTCATGCTCAAGACGATCGATTCCGCCAGTGGCTTGATTCGAGCCGTCGTTTCCTTGGGGGTGATGGGCATCGTCGGCGCGGCGGGCTGGCTGGGTTACGACAAGTTCTACGCCAACGAGCAGTCGCTGCGGGAAAAGGATGCCCAGATCGCGGCCAGTCAGGCACAGATCGACACCCTGACTCTGGATGTTGCCGCCAAGCAGAAAGAGATCGAGCGGCTGGACACCGCGCTGCGCTTAATGAAGGTCGATCACCGCGCGGCCCTGATTGAAGTGCTCGATCAACGGCAAGACCCCAACACCGGACGCCTGTTGACACGGTTCACGTTCGTGGAAACAGACGATGACGGCAATCCGCTGGAGACGCCGCGCGAGTTCACGATCGAAGGGAACGTCGTGCATGTCGATGCCTATGTAGTGAGCTTCAAGGACGAGTATGTGGAGAAGGGCGATCCCCTGCGCGGCACCGCTCTGCGATTGCTACGACGCCTGTATGGCGACTATCAGAGTCCCAGCGAAGGGGCGTCGCTCGATCCCGTCGGCAAGCGTCCGGCAGCCTATGGCCGCAGCAACGAACCGAGCGAGCTCGAGAAGGAAATCTGGCAGGACTTCTGGGAGTACGCCAACAATCCCAAGAAAGCGGAAGATGCCGGCGTCCGCACGGCACAAGGCAAAGGCTCTTACACGCAACTCCGCCCGCAGATGCGGTATCGCCTGATGTTCCGCAACACGGGCGACTTTACGATCCACCCCGAAAACGCGCCGCGGAAAGAAGACAAAACGTAGTGAACGCCGCTAAGCCGCAAGGGGCGGAGGTGCGTCGTGAAAATAGTGCGTCTGAATCGCAGCTCAGTTATCCCAAACGTAGTTGCTGGATTGTTCCACGCGCTGCAACAGCGGCTCCGCCTCCGCGGGATTCTCCGGCGCTAACGTGATGCCGCCGTAATGGGCGATAACGTGGTAGCGATTGAACACGCCCTTCCACGAGTACGTTTGCTGTAATTCTTCCTTGGCCTTCAACTCGTTGTCGGGCGATCGGCCCAACAGCTCGCGTACATGACTGGGCGTGCAAGGAACCGCGTTGGCGGCATCGACCATGGCTTCCATGCTGTCTTCATCGACAAACGGCTGCAATTTGCCGTAGGCGCTGCGTTGCCCCAGCCGCGCGGTAACGTCGAAGGCCAGCGCCACCAGTGCCACGGCTAGCAGGGCGAATACGATGATCCGCGAAGGAGACAACCCTGGCTTCGGCGGTGACGCGACAGGAGGGATGGATGAGGCGGTTGATTCCCGAGTTTCAACGGGGGGGACATCGGACATGGCAACGCTCCTGATTTAGCGGCGGCGCGAATATCGCCAAACTAAACGAACCGCCACCAAAAAGCGAGCCATCGAACTCCGCATTTATTGCGGCTTTTTGGGCTGCTCTGCCTTAGGCTGCTCCGTCACGGCTTCCAGCTTGCGCAAACGGATGTTTCGCAGCGCCCCCTTGGTGTTCCAGGTGGAGAACCCCAGCGGCTTGGAGAGATCCACTTCGCCGCGAATGCTGATCTTGCGGTCCTTGATGTCCTGATCGATGATCTGCTTGTCATCGATCCAGGTTTGAATCCGCTCCGGCGTCACGCGCACGCGCATCTTATACCACTGACCTGTTTTGAACTCCATGTACTTGGTGGTCGAGTTCTCGGAGGCGTCGAAGCCGTCGATGCTGGACAGACCCACCACGCCGCCTCCCCAACCCCCCGCAATAAAGCTGCAATAGGCATCGTTCACCGGGAACGTCAGGCCGCCGAAGAAATCGCTCCCATCCACGCGGCGTCCTTCCCAGGCGATCTCGTAGTTCATCTTGGGGATCGCAGCCTTGCCCGTCCACGTGATGCCTGTCATGTCTTGCCCGAGGTCCATCACAATGGCGCCATCCTCGACCTTCACCTCGCCTTCACCTCCGAACTCGGTCGACTTCCAGCCGGTAAGCGTCTTGCCATCGAACAGGCTCACCCACCCCGGCTCTTCCTTGGGTTTTTCCTGCGCCGCGCTCTGAAGAGGAACACACGCCATGGCGGCCAGATGCAAGCACGACCAGACCGAGAGCCGCCTCATAAAATGCACCTTTGCTTAATTGTCGGGGGGAGTGAGTCCACGGTGTTGCCTGATGATACTCTACTGGCCAATGACTCGCCACGCGTGGCCGAGATGTTTCACGCGATCAGCCGTTCAGGCCAACGTCGAGCGCGTAACCCGAGGATCAGCTTGGCGGGATCGGGGCGTGTCTCGATGACCGAGGGAAGCGTGATGGCCTGCGGGAGTCGCCCCTTGAAGTCCGGAAGTCCATTGCCGAGCCGGAGCTCCGCGAGGCGGTGTTCCTGCTGTGGGTTCACAATGATTCTATAGTTGGACTGAATGCCCAACAGCCCCGTGTCGTAGGCGGTGTGATGGACACCGCACAGGGCAATGCCATTCGTGATTTCGTCGGTCGAGTGGGGATCGCTGACGGGAATGATGTGGGCAGCATCGACGAGCTTCATGGCGTATTGGCAGATGGCGCAGCGGCGGTTATAGGCGCGCATGACGGCAGGCCGGAACCTCGCATCGCGATACGCCCTGACGATCTGCACAATTTCATGGCGGCGGGTGGCTTGATTCTCGTCCGCGGAACTATCGATGAACTGGCGTTCCTCCTCGGGAGTCGCCGCAAGCATGTTCATCACTTCTACCGCGTCGGCGTCCACGTTCTGCAGCGGAACGCCGTTCTGGACGTACCAGAGCAGGAATCCGCGTTCACGGCAACGACCACTTCCGGCCCAAGCGCTTCTGACCGTCTATGGCTCGCGGACGGCGCGAGGCTTATATTTGACTCTGACGTAGATGCACAGGCGAGCCTGAGTTAACCGACATCATCGATATTGGCGTTCTCTTAATGCCAGCAGTCCAGGAACTCTCAAGCAATTGGCATCGGACTCTAGCAGCGCTCGTCGGCTCCGCGAAATCCGACCTCGTTGTTTGCTCTCCGTTCGTCAGCCGCGAAGGGACCGAATTCCTGGCAACGAACATAGGTCAGCCGTTGCTAGATCGGGGTCGAGTCCGCTTCTTAACAAATCTTGCTCCGGCGAATGTCGTGCAATTGTCTACTGATCCGCGCGCGATTTTGGCTATGGTCAATTGTGTCCACAAGATGACAGTGCGACATCTGCCGGGATTGCACGCAAAGGTATATATAGCCGACGATGAGGGTGCGATTATCACGTCGGGCAATCTCACCGGGTCGGGTCTGTTCCGCAACATTGAATATGGCGTGGAAATTCGAAATCGCCGAATTGTGCGACGAATCCGACGAGACTTGTCAGAACTCGCCGAACTCGGTGCTGAGATTCCACCTCCTCGGTTGAAAACGTACTGTGATGCAATTGAGGAGATTACGGAACTTGCTTCCAAGATTCAGAGATCAACACAAGCCACGCTCGTTCGGCAGTTTCGCGACGCATTCAAGCTGCTGAGAATGACCTGATTCGAATTCGACTTGCAAATGGACCGGTGCATGCGGTCTTTGCGAGCACAATTGAATACTTATTGCGTCTTCACGGGCCCTTATCGACTGAAGACATTCATCCACGCGTTGCGGCAATACACCCTGATCTTTGTGACAACTCGGTCGACCGAGTGATCGATGGAAAGCGGTTCGGAAAGAAATGGAAACATGCGGTTCGGACAGCTCAACAGCAACTTAAGCAGCGAGGAGCAATTTTGTATGGCGATGGCTTATGGCACCTTGCCCGACATGAAACTGAGAGAATCGTCAGGCGATGATGGCGAATGGTATTGGGATGATGATGCATGCGAGGCCTGTGACGGTTCTGGGATAATATGGCCCGCGGGGCCAACGTGCTTGCTGCCGCCTCTCGAAGATGGGTGGGAGTTTGTCGAGCGGTGTGATTTATGCGAGACTTTCAGCGACGATCTTTCAGCGGCGTCGGCGCTTTGTACCAACGTCCAAGTCCTACAATGTGCAGCTGGCGGGACCCATGTAATTGGTAGCGTATTGGACTGAGGGAGGGTTCGACGTCATGACAAGATCGACGCTGTTGCTGGGGAGGGCTTGGAGCATCTTCAGAGCGTCGATGCCGAACAATACGCCGGTCGGCGTCGAGTAGGCCGGGGGCAGCTTGCGGAGGCGCAGAGCTTCTGTCCAAGCAACATCGGCGTGAAATCCGTTTCGCAGAAGCATCCTGTCATCCTCCCGTGGGCTGCCTCTAAGCACGCGCGATACTGAACACATGAGTCAGTGTATCAAACGCGCCGAAGATGGCAACGGTCCGCGGTGGCGAGTGGCGAGTATCTTGCAGGCCAATCGGCGGATCGAACGTCACGCCTGCCGGTACTGGGGGTGAGTTTCCAGGTAGCGATGCACGCGGTCGGTGCGCTGCAGGGCCTTGGCGATAAAGGCCAGGGCGGCTTCCAACTGATCGTTTGGCTCGGCGCAGCTGAAGCGCAGGAAGCCGCGGCCAGCTTCGCCGAAGCACTCGCCGCCGAGACAGGCGACCCCCAGCGCATCGTCGGCGCCTTCGAGCAGGTACATGGCCAGGCCTTCCGAGGTGATGCCCAGGCGGCGGCAGATCGGCGAGACATTGGGAAACACATAGAACGCTCCGGCCGGATCGAGACAGTGCATGCCTTCGATCTGGTTCAGGCCGCGGTAGAGCAGCTCCACTT
>JBGTDH010000505.1:0-1514 GCA_041748435.1 Pirellulales bacterium | reverse complement strand
CGCCGCCGGGTGATGGAGTTATGCAGTTGCAACAGCGTCACGCCCGGCAGCCGCAGCCGCTCCAGGCTGGTTTCGAAGGACCGCCGCACGGCGCTGCGAATATCCGCCAGGTCGTCGCCCGTCAATCGCACCTTGGTGGCCACGTGAACGCGCGCGGCCACGCCCAACTCCGCCAGCACGCGCCCCAGGTTGCGTTCCGATTGTCCCTCGCCGTAGGTGGCGGCCGTGTCGAACCAATTCATGCCCCGCTCGACAGCGGCTTGAATCACCTTCCGCTGGCGTTCTTCATCGTCGCCCACCATCAAGGTGGAGATCGGACCCCCACCGAAGGAAAGAGCAGAGATCTCCAGTCCCGTTTTCCCAAGCGTACGGTACAGCATCGGATTCGTTCGGTGAATACTCATGGTTTGTTCCTGCAAGCGTCTTGGGATACTACCCCTCAACCTACTTGGGCACCAGCCACGTGCCGGCCAGCACATCCAGCGGTGTGCGCGCGGGGAACCAGAGGGCCAGGAGCACGTAGACGATCACCAGGACGAGAGCGGTCCAGGCGAGTGCTCCGGCCAGCCAAGCGTAGCCGGGGAGTGCGGCGTTGATCAGAATCGAAGCGGCAACCAAGGCGGCCAGCGGGATCCAGACCAGCAACGCGCGCCACACGCATTGCAACCGGTGCGCGGGGCGGCCATCGCGGCGCACCAGAGAGATGCCCGCAATCTTGTAGCTCAGGCCTTCGCCCGCCAGCAGCGACCAGCAGATCCAGGTGGCGGGAAAGAAGCAGACGGCGATGAGCATCGATGCGATCATGAACACGAGCAAGAAAACGGGGGAGAAACTTACCAGTCCGGCGGTCTCCAACAGCGTGGTTGGTGTGAAGTCGGCTTGGGGAGCGGCAGACTGCTCCTTGAGCATGCGTGCTGCTGCTTCGTGCTCGGCCCGAAACAGCCAGCGATCGATCCAATTGGCGGACTCCGTGCGCCGCTGGACCTGTTTGCGTGAGTCGGCCGCTGCCTTCCTGATCGAGTTTTGCAACTGGGGATCGGCGAAGATCTGCTCCACCTCGGCCCGGCTGACCGTGGTATAGACACGCGTGCCGACCGCGATTCCAGTCTCCAGACGCTCCGTCCCCGGCCAGCGCTCGTCGAGAAACGCCTGGAGTTTCGCCGGATCGAGCAAATGCTCGGTTTGCTCGAGTTGTTTCAACTGTTCGTTTTCCGCGGACAGCAGCATGCCGTTATGCCCGAGACTGATGCCAAACATGATCACCAGTCCGATGCTCAACAGGGCGCCCAGAACAGCCAGTTGGCCGACGCGCATGCCGCTGGTAACATGCGTGGGCCGGTCTCGCGTGGCCTGTAGCGGCGCCTTAAGCTCGCTTAATTGCTGGTACGGCCGCGCCGGCTCGAACAGGCCCACCAATAGCTCCGAGGCATGCTCCGGAATCGGCGCACGCACGGCGTGCGCAGGACGCCCACCGGGGGATCGTCCTTCCAAGAGCAACAGCACCACTTGCCGCA
>JBGTDH010000504.1:0-3592 GCA_041748435.1 Pirellulales bacterium | reverse complement strand
GCCAAGGCCGAGACCAGCAGCTCCGGTTGCGAGCCTCGCTCCCGGAGGACCTCCGAAGCAACACCCGTCGTGCGCAGCAGATCGCTCGCTTCGCTGATCGTGAGACCCCCCAGATACTGCGGGCAGGGCGTCTCCAACTCGCCGAACCAATGCGCGATCAATCCGCCGGTGCCCCATTCGACCAGCGCCAGTGTCTGGTTTCTCTCGGCCAGCAGCCGCGTGATGGCGTGCTCCAGTTCTTCTTCCTCTTGCCCAAACACGAGCGTGCCCAGGCATTCGTGGATCGTGCCGATCGTCTCTTGCATGGCTCGACGACATTCGTCCGCAGAGGGGCCCGCGGCCGTGATGCGCAGCGTGATGGTCGCGCCGCTGACGGTGATGCCCACTTGGGGCTCGCGGCCACGGCGGATCAGATCGGGGAGCATCTGCTCCAGATCGCTTTCGCCCACGCCAAAGCATTTGACGCGATGGTGCAACAAAATTCTCGCTCCGGCGCCCAGGCGCGCCAACGCCGGGGCCACACTGTCTTGCCACATCTCAAACATCTCGGCCGGCACGCCGGGCAAGCAGAACACATGCCCTGTGCCCGCGGTGGTGACGCGTGGCACGGCGGCCTCAATTCCCGGGGCGGTCCCCTGCGGATTGAAGATGGGCCGCGCTCCCGACGGAAACATCGCTTGTACGACATTCCGCCCCGGCATCGGCCGCTTCCGCCGCGCGAACAGGCTCTGAATGTGCGCCAGCGAGGCGCCATCCTGTTCGAGCTCCACGCCCATTACCTGCGCCAAAGCCTCGCGCGTGAGGTCATCGGCCGTGGGACCCAATCCGCCCGTGGCAATCACGACATCGGCCCGTTCCACGGCGGCGCGAAACACGCGCACATTGGCCTCGAGGTCATCGGCCACGGTCGTGTGGTACATCACGCGCACGCCCAACTCGCACAGCCGCTCGCTGAGCCACTGGCTATTCGTATCCAGCCGCTGCCCGGTCGTGAGCTCATCGCCAATGGAAATGACTTCTGCTTGCATGCCCTATCCTGAAATCGGAGATTGATACGGATTCTCTGTTTCCACGTGTGCCGGGAGAACGACAGCCTCGGCGGGATGTGCGTCCTGCGAAAGACGCTTGGCAATGCCAGCAAAGCGGTCGGCTTCGGCGGCGCTGGCGAAAGCCTGCCTGGGCACCAGCAGGCCAACTTGAAGGGAGGCGTCAAAAAAGGCGATGAAACGCGCGTCGTCATCCACGTGAGAGTAGACTTGCCAGGTCTCGAAACTCTCCGCGTTGGGACTCAGCATCGACAGACCCGCGGCCGAGATCGTCAGGGTTCGTTTGTAGAGGCATCTGCGTTGGAACCCGCGACGAGATAAGCGCGGCATCAGCCGTTGCCAGATAACCAGCAACGTGAGCGCGAGGCTGGCGCCGACCAGTACGCCGGGCACGGCCCCGGAACGCGACATTAAGGCCAGGACCAGGCTGCCGCCAAGCATCAGCACAATTGGCCGCAGCGAAGCTTTCTTCGGCGTCGGCTGGTCGGTCTTCTGCAGCCCCTCGAATTGAACGCTGATGAATTCCTCGGGAGTGTTGCGATAGGTGACGCGCAGCGCATCCTGGTTGGAAGAAAGGGGAGGAATGCCAGGTGCGAATCGTGGTGCAGCGGAGGATTGCACGGCGCTACGATACGCGAGCGCACTCTGCGAGAACTGATCCGCTTGCGCAGCCGTGGCAAACGCGCGTTTCGGCACGATAAACACCAGGAACGTGCCGGTCATGAAGTAGATGCAGCGGGATGTTATCAGAATGGTTTCCACCAATTCCCAATCAAGATGCAGCCAACCATAGTCGCTCGATACGTCGAATTGCTCGGGATTGATACGAACCGTCATCGGCCGCAACAAAGGCTCCAAGTCTTTATAAGCTCGCCGATTGCCTTGCCATTTCGTGTAATTGAAGAACGCCGCCATCACGGCAACTGCGAAACAGGCGCCGGCGAGAGCCGTTAGGTCCCCGAGGATCACGAACAGCAGCGTGGCGATCAGGCCAGCGAGCAGAAACAGGGCCTGCCAGGCCCAGGCATGAAAGCGCATCCGCAAAGGCCAGACCCGCGTGCAGGATCGGAGCTCCGCGATCGTGTTCTGGTACTGGACTTCGAGCATGGATCGCTCCTTGCTGCTACTTGCTTCTCACGGCGCTCGACTGAATGGCATTAAACAGCAGGCGGAAGGTGCCGTGGGGTTGGGCGCGGTGCTGGATGCGGAAGCCGAACAGGACGATTACGCCCTGGCCGTACTGCACGCGGACGATGGCGGGCTTATCGCGGATGAGTTCGGTGCCGCGCAGATAGCCGCTTTGCAAGACCTGGCTGTCGGCGTAGCGTCCCAAGATCTCCGTTGGATACTGCGAATTCTCGCCAACCTCGAACGCCTGCGAATGCACAAAGTAGGCGGCGATGCGCGGCGGCAAGCCGTAGGTTAGTGCGCGATTCCCCTGGAGCGCAACGCGCAGGATGGAACCTGGACAATAGAACTCGTCGCGTTTCTTGTCGGCGAGCACGTTCTTCACGGGGATGTTGAACTCCTCGATCGGCAGATTGCACGATTCGTCGATACAGACCAGCGTGCCACCGGCGTGCAGGAACTCTTGCAACGCGACCACGCCTTCGCGGCCCAGGCCGCCCACGTACTGCGGGGCGGTCGTGTCCGGCTCGCGGCCATTCAGGATGTCTTTGGTTTCCAGCGAGGGAAGAACGATGCAATCGTAGCGCTGGCGGAGGTTGCCAGACCGCGCTTCCGCGTTGTGCAGGGAAGTGTACTGATACTCGAAATGGTCCAACACCCAACGAGTCCAGCCTTCGTCCATGCTGGCGATCCAGGGTTGATACATAGCCAACCGCGGTGCGTTCAATAACACGAGGTTGTTGGCGCGTGCCAGTTCGGAGGAGGACGCCGTGGCGAGACGCGAGGAGATGTTGGAGAGGAGCGGCTCGGAGTCGCCGCTAAGCCGCAAGCGGTCTTCGACCACGATCGAGCCGGCGGGCACAAGCGTGCCATCGTCTAACTTGACGTCGACGCCGCGAATTTGCTTAAGGGTGTAGTCTTTGGCATGGAGGCGATTGAGCAGGCGATAGTCGTCGTTCGCGCCGGCCAGCAGCACGTAGCTGTGGGCATCCTCGCGACCGATGAGTTTGGCGCGCGGCGTGGGAATCTCCGCCAGCAGCTTGGCCTGACACTCAAAAGGCGCGCTCGCGGCGACGTGCCGCACGCCCATCTGCAACGGCAGCGTCCAGCCGGCAATGTCGTAAGGTGTATCAGGCGGTCCGCCGGCATAAGCCGAGCGTTCCGGGTAATGCTGGAGCTCCATCAGATCGTTGAGGTGCATGCGATAAGGTTGCGACGTGTAGAGTACGTGCGTGCCGGCGGGATACTCGACCCCCTCGGCCCTGAACGGCTGCTCGGCGCGATGCACTTCGATGCCGGAATCGTGCAAGACGCGCAACAGATGCAGTTGCGTGCCTTCGTCGCGCTGGGCCGGCGGCAGGATCCACGCGAAGGGCGGCTCTTCTTTGCCCCGCGCCAGCGCCTCGCGGCCCAGGCGA
>JBGTDH010000503.1:0-2043 GCA_041748435.1 Pirellulales bacterium | reverse complement strand
TGCGTGCCGAGCGCCGCGCCCGCCGCGGCAGCATGCCGCTCGTCCGCCCGTAATCGTTACCCAACGCTGTTACTTCGCGACGTGCGCCTTGGCCAGCAGTTCGCTGGCCCATTGCTGATCGGAGTCTATCAGCCGCGGAATGCAGGGCTCGCTGTAGCGCACGCGGCGTGCGTAACGACCCTCTTCATGCACCTGCGTCATCGCTCGTTGCAGGTCCAGCCGCACATCGGGATCTCCTTCCGAGAGAGGAATTGAGATCCGCGGCAGTTCCTCTCTCATGGGTCTAGGGTAGAGCTCATAGCGTTTGCGGTGCGGCCAGCGCGAGACGCAGATCAGGTAGTCGTAGGGTTGCTCGAGCTCGGCTTTCCATTGCGGCACCGCAGAGACATGATCTCCCTCTCGCAACAGATCGATCTCCACCAAATGGCAGTCGCCCGCCAATACTTCGGACTGTTTTGCCAGGTACGATTCCCGCCCGGGCCCGGTCAGCTTGTTCGTCGGACTGAGCAACTCGATCAACGTGACCAGCTTCATGCTGTTGTAGAGATCGAGAATCTCGATGTGCTTCTGATGCACCTCCAACTCGTCCACCTCGACGATGACCGCTGAATCGGCGTCGGCAAGTGCAACCCGTGGCTGGGGAGACTCCACAGCAGTGCGCTGAATCCAAACGTCCGGAATGCGTCGTTGCGGACCTTCGATGTATACCTCCACGCTGGCCACATAGCGCGGATCGAGTAACGGCTGCAACAGGTTTGCCATTGCCACAATCAGTCGCGAGTGGACTCCCTCCCAGAGCACCGGATGCTCCAGATAAGGATCCATGCCAGGATAGGGATTGCTCACGATCATGCATCCTAGCACGAATTGCGGCGGCGATGACGCGTTTACTCCAACTGTATCACCAAGTCCCCCGTGTCGACTTGGGTTCCCGGTGAGACGAGGACCTGTGCAATCTTGCCGTCCTGCTCGGCGTAGAGCGTGGTCTCCATCTTCATGGCTTCCATCGTGAGCAGCTTCTGACCCTTGGTCACGGCGTTGCCTTCCTGCACTGCCACGATGACCACCATGCCTGGCATGGGAGCGGCGATCTGTTTCGCATCGCCCGGAGCGGCCTTGGGACGGATGGCCTCGGTCACTTCCAGCGCGTGATCCGTCACCTTTACTTCCCGCGGCTGGCCGTTAAGCTCGAAGAACACGGTGCGCGTGCCGTCCGGGTGCGCATCGCCCACCGTGAGGAACTTGATGATCAGCGTCTTTCCCTCTTCCAACTCCATCGAGAACTCATGCCCAGGCGGCTGGCCGTACAGGAACACGGGCGTGGGCAGCACGCTCACATCCGAGTAACGCTCCTCGTGCCGCACGAAGTCCTGGAACACACGCGAATAAAGCAGCGATGAGATCACGTCTTGCCCGTTAGGCTTCCGCTCCAGCGTTTTCTCCAGTTGCTTGGCCGTGGCTTCGAAATCGGCCGGCGGCAGCGAGGCGCCGGGCCTGCCCCGCATCGGCTTCTGATCTCGCAGAATGCGTTTGCGCACCTTGGGTGGGAAGCCACCCGGTGGCTGGCCCATGCGGCCAGAGATCAGATCGACGATCGATTCCGGATAGGCCAGCTCACGGTTGGGATCAAGCACATCGGCCGTGGTGAGATTGTTGGCCACCAGAAACAGTGCCATATCGCCCACCGCCTTGGAAGACGGCGTGACTTTCACAATATCGCCGACCAACTCGTTCACATCGGCATACATCCTCACAATTTCCGGCCACCGCTGGGAGAGGCCCAATGCTTGTGCCTGTTGGAACAAGTTGGTCGATTGCCCGCCGGGCATGCCGTGGATGTACATCTCGGCATCGCTGGCCTTCATGCCAGTCTCGAACGGCGCGTAGAACTCTCGCACCACCGACCAGTAGCGAGCCAACGGCAGGAGGCTTTCCGCATTCACGGGAGACTCGCGCGGCGTGAACCGCAGCCCTTCCACAATGGCGTTGAGATTCGGCTGCGAGGTCAGGCCCGAGAGCGGCGCCATAGCGCCATCCGCGATA
>JBGTDH010000502.1:0-7913 GCA_041748435.1 Pirellulales bacterium | reverse complement strand
CCGCGGCCGAGATCGGCCGTGTCGAGGTAGCAGGTCTCGCGCGATAACGGCGCCGGGTTGAGCTTCTCGCTAGGGCCGTCGCCCAGGCGGCGGTAGAGGTTAAACGCGACGTCGGCCGGATCAGTCCCCAACACGCGCCAGCTCACAAAGACTTTGCCGTCCGCCTGAGGCACGCCTACCACGCCGCGGCCCAAATGTTCCATCTGCCGCAGGCCGGATACGGGCGCTTGTTGCCCTTGCCCCGCCGCTGCGAACACAAACAGGGCGAGGCAACCGCAAGCGGCTTGGATAGGCTTCGTCACGCAGTTCCTCTCGATGACTAAGCACGCCCTTACCGCGCGGCGCGCTGGACCTTAAGTTCGATCTGGTTGTGCCCCGGCTTGATCTGGGCCGTTCCCCGGCATGCTACCGTTTCTTCCCGGGGGCCAGTGCGATATCGATCACGTTAGGTTCGGGCCGCACCTCAAACTCCAGCTCCGAGGTATTGATGTTCAGGTGTTTAAGATCGAAAGGGAGCTTTTTTTGTTCATCGGGAACATCCGACGTGTCTAACGGGTTAATGACGACCTTGTATCGCCCCGCAGGCACGCCGTCATCCGGCTGATCCGTGCTAAGCGAAAACCGTCCGTCGGGCTGTATTTCGCCTCGCGCGGTTACGGGGGGGCCGTCGTCGATGCGCTCGAAGATAATCAGCCCCTTGGTGAGAGGTGCACCGTCACTCAAACTGATCGTGCCAGTCACCGGATAGTAAGGGTTCCCGCAGCCAACCAACGCGCACGCAAGCCCTGCCGCCATGATTGTCTGGATCGGTGCTGTGAGCCGGCTAATGAAAGTTCGATTCATGAACAATTTCTGTTAAATGCCCACGGAAGAATGACTTCGGTAACTGTCACGGCAGTTCTACGGCTACACCATCGCTGCGTGCCGCCAGCGCGCCGAGCACCCTGCCTGAGACAGAGGTCTTGAGATTGCGCACACTGCCATCGCACAGCGAGAACTGAACAATGCCGGAATGCCAACTGCCAAATTGATTGGCATAAAGCGCTTGTTGGGTCAGCGCCAGCGGGAAGGAGATCCCTGCCTTGCGCCCGGTCACATAGGCCCACGTGCTTGGCTGTGCCGAATAGATGCTAAAGTCCTGCTCTGCGCCGGTGACCGCGTCGAACTTGCCCAACCCGGCGAGCGTGACATGCTTTTCACCCATCAGCAGCAGATTGCTCGTTCCATCAAGAAGCTCGCCAAAGTCGTTTCCTCGGGAACACGGTCCGCAAGAGAAGTTGAACGGTCCATTGTTGTTTTCCAGAGTGGAAGTGCCACTTCCGTAATTGACGCCGTAGTCGGAGCCGATGCCCTCGGTGACGCTTGAAGACCCAGTGGGTTGTTCACGTACGATGCGGTTGGCAGGCGCCCTGGAAGGACAGAAGAATGCCGGGACCGATTTCTGCATAATGCCCGAATTGACCCATTGGCCGCGAATCAGGTTGTGTGTGATAGCGATCGGGCGGCTTCCGCTTGTGATCATCGGAAACGTCGTGCCATTAATACCCGCGTCGGTGAACGCGTCATAAATGGCGTGCTGCTCAATATACGGCAGAACCCGGACGGCCCAGGATGGAGAATCGAGCGCTCCCTTAGAACGCCCCCACGGCAGGACCTTGTAAGCGTCGTGATGGTTGTGCATCCCCAGCGCCAACTGTTTCAGATTATTCGAGCACTGCGTGCGGCGTGCCGACTCCCGCGCCGCCTGCACGGCAGGCAGCAGCAAGGCGATCAGAATCCCGATGATCGCGATGACTACCAGCAGCTCAACCAGGGTGAACGCCCCGCGCCCGCGGTCCGACGGACGATGTGCAACGAATAACATATCAACCTCACACGTAAGAATAGCGGTTAGTTTCCCCATGGCGCGGCGACTGACGACCAGGTGCGTCCCACGCGAATCTCGTCCAACGCTTTACGCGAGCAACTGTTGACGTGCAACTCCAACCAATCAAACACCAGGTTGCTAAAGAACTGCGGCCCCACCATGGTCCAATCGCCCGGTTCCTCGCGATCGACCGGCTCCTGGGGAGCGTAGATGCGAATGAACACCTGGTCCGGATTGATCGAGCTGGCGGCTACCTTGGCGACCAGCAAATAGGTCTCGTCGTAGCTCAGCGGCAACGGCAGGCGTGCCCCCACGCCGTGCAAAGCGGTCATCAGGTGGTTCACTTTGTCGACGCCGATGTTCAATCGCTCCCGCCGATTCTCTTGCCCCTTATGTTCCAGTTCCAACTCGTAATCCGTGCGCAACAGGATGGCCGAAGAACTGAGCGAATCTTCCGGCGGGCCTTCTCGCAGGAACAGGAAGCTGAGGTAGTACACCTCGTCGACATCCAGGCGCACAGGCACATCCATCCGACGGAAGTACTTGGAGAAGCCCGTGTAGTCGAACGCGCCGCCTACGGCAGGCGCACGGGCCCCGGCCCGCGAGAGACCATGCTTTACATTCAGCGCCAAGATATTGGTGTCTCCTTCGTTGCGCGGGCGAGCGAATCCGCTTCTCCAGGCGCTGCTCCAGCCTGTGCCGCCGGCGGCAGCGCCGTCAGGTAGCAGGGTGGCGTCGGCATATTCGAAGCCCTCATAGGCCAGCAGGCCTTCACCCGCGTTGGCGATTGTGTCGAGAGAATCGTCCAGCAGCCGCTCGAAACGGGCCGGATCAAAATCGACGGGCTGCCCCACCGCGTCCGCCTGGGACGCATAACGACGCCCTTCACCAGCGGCCAAATTCTTTGCGGGCGTCGATTGGCCGTCGGCCGTGCGCTGGACTTCGCCGTCGAGGACGTAGACTTCTTCGCCCTCCGGTGCAACCACGACGGCGTACTCGGTCCCCAAATCGATCAGCGTGGAGGTGGGCGTCATCAGCTTGAAAGGAGCCGCCGTCTCGCTGCCGCGGAAGAACACGCGGCCGGACAGGATGGTGGCGCTGGCGCTGGAGTCCAGCCGCAGATGGGCCGGGCCCTCGATCGCCAACTCCGGACCGCTGTCGAAGCGGATCCGAGCGACGCCCGTCTTTAGCCGCAGATTGTCCGTTACCAGCCGCGACCCATCCCGCCACGGCTCGGGCTGATCCCAGGTGCAGCCCGTTGCATGCGTGAGGGTGGCAATATACTGTTGAGCGTGCGGTTGGTCTGCTTTACTGGCTTTACTGGCGGTTTGGAAACGGCCGATCGGCGGCGCGGGACTGAAGAAACACGCCTGCACCAGCAACGAGGCCGCCAGTGTCGTGACCGCCACCATGGCGTATCGCAGAGATTGCGGCACGCGGATGACGTGCCGTTTCTCCGCGACGGCAATGCCCGGCGCCGGATCGGGCATCGCCGCCAGTTGCGGATGATTCAACAGCCGGGCGTGCAGATCGACGTATTCCAGATACATCTGCCGGCACTCGGAGTCGCTCTCCAGCAGCCTCTCCAGCCGGGCGTGGTTTTCCGAATCGATCTCGCCATCGCACAGGGCGGAGAGCAATCGCTGCAGTTCTGAATGCTGCTGGGAAGTCATTGCACAATCTCGATTGATCGGAACAACCACTTCCCGGTACGAGTTGAAAATGTGCCACGAAACATTTCATAAATCTTCTGCTGGCACGATTTGCCCGCTGGCCGGGAATTGCTCCCAGGGGGATTTCATCACGGGGAACGCTGGGGTTGCGCTCGTGGAAACGGTCGATCGAGAACTTCTGGTGCGCCTGCTCTCCAGGCATCAGGAAGATCTGTTCCGCTATATCTTCGCGCTCTTGCCGCACGAGGAAGACGCCAAGGACGTGTTGCAGGAGACGAGTGTCGCCCTGTATCGCAAGTTCGCCGAGTTCGATCCCCACAAGCCCTTTCTGGCCTGGGCCTTTGGATTTGCCCACATGGAAGTGCGGAAGCAACGTGAGCGAAATACTCGCAGTTCCCGATTGTGGAACGAAGAGCTGGTCGAGCGGTTGGCGCGGGAGCGAGAGCAGCACGAGCCGATCCTGGATGCCCGGCTGCTGGCCTTGGAGCATTGTCTCTTGGAATTGCCCCCGGCCGATCAGACATTGATCCGACAGCGCTATCAGGATCACACACGTGCTGATGATCTGATCGTGGAAGTCGGCAAGAGCCGTCGCACGCTATTCCGCGAGCTCAGCCGCATCCGTCGCGTGCTGTTCGATTGCATCAGCCGCCGCTGCGCCGTCTCCACGGTCTAGCCTCCGCTTGCGGCTTAGCGGCGTGTGCTGTGAATAAACGCCGCCTGGGGGCGGCGGCTAAGCGATCGAAGTTCGGCTACAATTCTCGCCATGTCCGACTCCGTCATCATCGGCCTGGAGCACTGTCTGGAACGCCCGCCCGACGTCCTGCGCCGCGGACGCTTCGGCCTGCTGATGAATCAGGCTTCGCTCGATCGGCGGTTCCGTTACGCCCACGATGTGCTCTCCGAGCGCTTCCCGCGACAACTGGCCGCTCTCTTCTCGCCGCAGCACGGACTGTGGAGCGAGCAGCAAGCCAACATGATCGAATCGCCGCACGGCTTCGAAGATCGCCTGCGACTTCCCATCTACAGCCTCTACAGCCAGACCCGCCAGCCCACGCAGGACATGCTCCGCGGGCTGGACGCGCTCGTGGTCGATCTGCAAGACGTGGGCACGCGGGTCTACACGTTCGCCTGGACGATCAGCTACTGCCTGGAGGCCTGTGCCAAGGCCCAGATTCCGCTGATTGTGCTCGATCGGCCCAATCCGCTGGGTGGTCAGACGATCGAAGGTCCGCTCTTGGAGCCGGGCTTCACGAGCTTCGTCGGTCGCGCGTCGATTCCCATGCGGCACGCACTGACGCTGGGCGAGCTCACCCAGTGGTTGAATGCCGACCTGAAGCTCGGCGGCGAAGTGCAGGTGGTTCCGATGCAGGGCTGGCGGCGCGAGATGCTTTTTAGCGAGACAGGCCGCACCTGGACGTGCCCCTCTCCCAACTTGCCGCGGCTGGAAGGCGTGCTGCTCTATCCCGGCGGCGTGATGTTGGAAGGAACGAATCTTTCCGAAGGGCGCGGCACGACGACCCCGTTCGAGATCGTCGGCGCGCCGTTTATCGATCCGCGCCGTCTCGTCGATGCTTTAGCCGCTTTTGATCTCCCCGGTCTGGCATTGCGGCCGATGCGCTTTGTGCCCACGTTCGACAAATGGCGCGGCACGAGTTGCGGCGGCGTTTACCTGCACATCACCGATCCGGCCACCGTGCGTTCCTATCGCACCATCGTCGCGGTGCTGGCGTGCGTGGCCCGTCTTTGGCCCGAGCAGTTTCAATGGCTGCCGCCGCCTTATGAGTACGAGACCGTCAAGCCTCCCATCGACATCCTCTCCGGCAGCTGCCGACTGCGCGAGGCAATCGACTCCGGCGCCTGCCGCGCGCCGTCCGATCTCGAAGCCCTAATCGCCGCCCCGGCCGACTGGCACGCCCTGACGGCCGCCTGCCGGCTGTACTGATTTACTTCGTAACGGCGGCGGTTATACTCGAACGCACTTCGTCGTGGCCGGGCAAGTGAGTTCTCTTTTACCCCTTCGCGTTTCCCTTAGCCGTACCCTCGCATGAGCACCGTCGACAACATTGCAGACACCCACGATCCCGGCACCGCCGCCAACGCCAAACGCCTGCTGTGGGCCGGATTCATGGCTATCCTCGCCGCCGGCGTGGGCTTCGCCATCCGCGGCGGCATTTTCGACAACTGGGCGTCGGACTTCGGCTTTAGCGCTGCCCAACTCGGCACGATTGGCAGCGGCGGATTCACCGGCTTCTGCTTCGGGATCATCATCGGCGGCGTCATCGTCGATAAGATCGGCTACGGCAAGCTCGTCATCGCGGCATTCTTGTTCCACGTGCTCTCGGCGGTGATTACGTTCGCAGCGACCAAAGGCATGCCCCAGGACCAGGCCTTCATGTTCCTGTATTGGGGCATGTTTGTGTTCGCGCTGGCGAACGGGACCCTGGAAGCGGTGGCTAATCCCCTGGTTGCCACGCTCTTTCCGCACAACCGCACGCATTACTTGAATATCCTGCACGCTTCCTGGCCCGCCGGCATGATTCTGGGCGCTGTCCTCGGCTGGACCCTGGACGAAGGCCTGCAGCTAAGCTGGAAGATTCAACTCGCTTTGTATCTCATCCCCACTGCCATCTACGGGCTGATGTTCTTTGGTCAGCATTTCCCAAAATCGGAGGCGGCCGCCAAAGGATTGTCTTTCGGCGAGATGACCAAAGACGTGGGCATTCTGGGCGGCGCCGTGGTTTGCTACCTGCTCGTGCTGTTCTGTGAGAAGTCGTTGGGCCTTCCTTCGGAAGTCTCCTGGGTAATCGGCGCTGTGCTACTGGCAGTCGTGGCCATTGTTACCAAGTTCTCGGTCGGCTCATTCGTGCTCTTTGTGCTGTTCATCACGCACGCCATGGTTGGCGCCGTCGAATTGGGGACCGATGGCTGGATTCAGAACATCACGGGCAACATCCTCAGCCCGGGCGAAGGCAAGGCGCTGTTCATCTGGACCTCGCTAGTGATGTTCAGCCTGCGGTTCTGCGCCCACTTCATCGAACAGAAGCTCAAGATTTCGCCCGTGGGTATTCTTGCGATCTGCGCTATTCTGGCGGCCGTTGGCTTGAACCTGACGAGTATGGCCAATGGCTTCATCATGGCGATGCTGGCCCTCACCGTGTACGCCGTGGGAAAGACCTTCTTCTGGCCCACGATGCTGGCTGTGGCAGGCGATCGCTTCCCGCGTTCGGGCGCCGTGGCCATGTCCATCATGGGAGGCATCGGCATGATGAGCGCGGGCCTGCTCGGCTCCGAGGGCCTGGGCTATGCCAAAGATCGCTTCGCAGGCGAAGAACTTAACACAGCCTCCGCAACCTTATTCGAAGATTACAAGGCAGAGAAACCGGCCAAGTGGTTGTTTTTCGATAAAACCTACGGGCTGGATGGCACGAAGCTGGAGGAGGCTAAGAAGGCGGAGCCGAAATCGGCCGAGCAGCAAACCGTGGTCGATGCCAACATTCGCGGCGACCGTCGCACGCTGGTGGCCGATTCCGCCATTCCCGCCACCATGGCCGTGATCTATATCGGGCTGCTGGTCTATTTCCAAGCCATCGGTGGCTATAAGCCCGTGCAGATCACGCACGAGCAGATGGCCGGCGGCCTGAACGCACCCATGGAGGCGTAACGCCGCTTGCGGCTTAGCGAGAACTACCAATGAACCGTCGCACGTTCCTGGGCCAAACTGCCATCCTCGCCGCCGCTTCGGCCGTTCGGGCGCAATCGGTCGGCAAGCCGCGGATTAAAGTCGGCCAGATCGGCACGTCGCATGCTCACGCGGCCGGCAAGATGGCAGCGCTGCGCAAATTCCCGGAGCATTATGAAGTGGTGGGCATCGTGGAACCGGATGCCGCGCGCCGGACAGAGGCCGAGAAGAATTCAGCGTTTCAAGGGCTGACATGGTTGACCGAGGAGCAGTTGTTCAACACCAAGGGCTTGCAGGCCGTAGCCGTGGAGACCGCTGTGCGAGACCTCGTGCCCACGGCGAGGCGCTGCGTGGCGGCCGGCATGCACGTGCATGTCGATAAGCCGGCGGGCGAGTCGCTGGGCGAGCTTCGCGCCTTGTTGGACGATGCCACGCGTCGCCGATTGACCGTGCAGATGGGCTACATGTTGCGCTACAACCCGGCTGTGCAGCTCACCTACCAGATCGCCCGCGATGGCTGGCTGGGCAACATCTTTGAAGTCCACGCCGTGATGAGCAAGCAACTGGGCGCTGCCGCCCGCAAGGAACTCATCGAATATCCCGGTGGCGCGATGTTCGAGTTGGGTTGCCATGTGATCGATTCTGTGGTGAAGGTGCTGGGCAAGCCAGAGAGGGTCACGCCTTACGCTCG
>JBGTDH010000501.1:0-10519 GCA_041748435.1 Pirellulales bacterium | reverse complement strand
CCGGCAGATCGCGGGGGCTTGCGGCCCCTGGATCAAATCGTGGCCGTAGACGGCCAGACGACCGCGGCGTTGAACACCGATCAAGCGGCCAACCTGCTGCAAGGCAAGGAAGGCACCCTGGTCGAGGTGACGGTGGTTACGCCCGGTCAGCCCCAGCGGCAGCTTCGCTTGCGTCGCGAGCATGTCGATGTGCCCAGTGTCGATGAAGTCAAAATCGTCGACCAATCCTTCGGCATCGGTTATCTGCGGCTCACCTGCTTCCAGAAAACCACCAGCAAAGATCTCGATGCCGCGCTGTGGAAGCTCCATCGCCTGGGCATGAAGAGCCTGGTCATGGACCTCCGCGGCAACCCGGGCGGCCTGCTCTCTTCTTCGGTGGAGGTCGTCGATAAGTTTGTCTCCAGCGGAACCATCGTCTCCACACGGGGACGCAGCCCGCAGGAAGATTTCACGTACACCGCGCACAGTGCCGGCACGTGGCGCGTGCCGCTGGTAGTGCTGATCGATGGCGACAGCGCCAGCGCCAGCGAGATCTTCGCCGGCGCCATTCGCGATCATCAACGCGGCAAACTGGTGGGCAGCAAGAGCTACGGCAAGGGCTCCGTGCAGGGCATCTTCCCCTTGGCCGCCAGCGGCTCGGGCATCCGCCTGACCACGGCCAAGTTCTACTCGCCCCATGGCCACCCCTTCTCCAAGATTGGCGTCTCTCCCGATGTGAGCGTTCGCCAGGTGGCCAAGCCTGTCGCCCACACCACCGGCGAAGCCCCCGCCGCCCCACCGGAAGACGCCGTCCTTGCGGCCGGCCTGCAAGTAGCCCGGAATCAGATGGCCCGCCGGTAGACGAGCTGGGTGTGGCAGAACGACAAGATGAGGGGGTGACAAGGTGAGGGGGTGATTGTACCTTGACCTCCGCTCACCTTCTCACCCCCTCACTTTGTCGCACCCTCATGCCTGCTCTGTCTGAAGTTCAGCTTTACACCGACGGCGGCTGCAGTGGCAATCCCGGGCCCGGCGGCTGGGCGTTCATTCTGGTGCATCCCGAGACCGGCAAGCGCATGGAGCGTTCCGGCGGCGAGGCGCAGACCACCAACAATCGCATGGAGCTGATGGCCGTGATCGAGGGGCTCGCGGCGCTGAAGAAGCCCACCGAGGTGGAGCTGCTCACCGATAGTGTCTATGTCGGCAAAGGCCTTAGCGAGTGGATGTCCAAGTGGAAGCTCAATGGCTGGCAGCGTCGCGAGAACGGCAAGCTGATGCCGATCAAGAACGAAGACTTATGGCGCAAGCTGGACGAGCTGGCCGCCACGCACAAGATTCGCTACACCCGCGTGGCCGGACACAGCGGCCATGAAGAGAACGATCGTTGCGACGAACTAGCCGTCGCCGCCTATCAGCAGTTTCTGTAGGGAGGGACCCACGCCGCGTTCCCATTCGGCTCAACGTGGCCTTCCCAGTTACCGGCGGATATCTTCAAGGCAACCTTCGCCTCGCTCCTCCCGCACGTGGCCAGCTATGGGACTCATGGATCGGTTCTTCGGGCCTCCCAGTCGCGAGAAATTCGCCCACCTCGTACTCGAGGGCTTGCGCCGCTCCGGAGAATCGCGGGAAGTCGTTTACGATCGCGAGCAGTTCTGCCTGCGGGTCGAAGGCGAGCACGGCCAGACGGCCAATCTTGTGAACCTGTACGGCGAGTTCTGCGCCGTGCCGCGCGAGCAGCGGGAGGCGGTGGTACGCAACACGGTGCGCAGTTGGTTTGTCTCCGGCAAAGACATCCCGGATACGTTCGAAGACGCCTGCTACGATCTGTTGCCCACCATCCGCAGCCGGGCATTCATCGAGTTCACCATCCTGCAGCTTACCAACGATGGCAGCCGCGGCCCTAACTGGCCGTATCAGATCGTCGGCGATCATCTGGCCCTGGGTCTGGTGTACGATTTGCCGCAGGCCATGCGATCGATCAGCCAGGAGGACCTCGATCGCTGGGAGGTGACGTTCTACGAGGCCCTCGAAAAGAGCCGCGAGAACCTGGCTCAGCTCGGCGAGCAGGTCTTCGTGGGCATCGCCGATCGCGCCTATGTCTCTGCCACGGGCGACAACTACGATGCCTCGCGGCTGATCTTGCTGGACGCCATCCGCCAGCTTACCGTGCAAGGAGAGTACGTGGCGATGGTTCCCAACCGCGATACGCTGATCGTCACCGGCAGCGAAGACCACGATGGCCTGGCGATCATGGCCTCGCTGGCCGACGACGCCTTCAAGAAGCCGCGTCCCATGACGGCCTTGGTCTTTCGTTTGGAGGGGGACGATTGGATCCCTTGGCAGCCGCTGCGCTCATGTCCCGTGTTCAAGCAGTTTCAAGCGTTGCGGGCGCAATCGCTCGGTCAAGAGTACACCGATCAGAAAGAGCTGCTGGAAAGATCGCTTCAGCGACGAGAGGAGGATTTGTTCATCGCCAACTTCATGGCCATGCGCAACAACACGTCGGGAGAGATCGTCAGTTTCTGCTCGTGGGCAGAGGGCGTGGCGTCTCTGCTGCCGCGCACCGATCGCATTGCCTTTGTGCGGGAAGGCGCCGATCCAGTTCTCGTGGCCTGGGAAAAAGCCGAGCAGATCATAGGCCACCTGATCCTGCCCCAGGACATTTACCCTGAACGCATCCGCGTAGACGACTTTCCCACCGCGGAGGAATACGACCAACTGAAAGCGTTCGCGGAGATGTGATCCTCGCCGCTTTCGGACTTTCGGATACAACACCTCCGCTGCTCGGCCGATCTCGCGCGATTTGCGGGTTTTTTCCTGCTCCTCACACCGCCAGCTCGGCGAGCATGTCCAGCAGCGCGTCGTCGTACAGAGCGGACCACTGTTCTTCGCTGAAGGCGAGGATTGCCTCATCAATGGCCGCGATCTCAGCCTTGGCATCCGTCGGGAGCAGAGGCAGCGGATTCAAGGCTGCCCATTCCAGGTCCTCGAACATCCGGTCCGAGACCACGTCGGCCCAGTATCCCTCAGTCCACAGCCCGTCGGTCCAAAACCCTTCCGTTTCAGTGCCGTCGGTCCAGAATCCGTCCGTCCAAGACCCGTCCATCCAAGAGCCGTCGGTCCAATGGCCGTCGGTCCAGAAACCTTCGGTCGCAGTGCCGCGGGTCCAGAAGCCGTCCGTCCATGAGCCATCGGTCCAGTGCCCATCATTCCAGTACCCGTCGACCCAGGCGCCGTCGCCCCAGTAGCCGTCGATCCAAGACCCGTCGGTCCAGAATCCGTCGGTCCAGTTGCCGTCGGTCCAGTAACCTTCGGTTGAAGTGCCGTCGGTCCAGAATCCGTCCGTCCAATACCCCTCCATCCAAGAGCCATCGGTCCAATTGCCGTCGGTCCAGAAACCTTCGCTCGCGGTGCCGTCCGTCCAAAAGCCTTCCGTCCAACCGCCTTCGATCCAAGATTGTGTCTGGTAGTTGCCGGTTTCCCCGAGGAACCTCGGGGCGAGCGATTGCTCGAAAAGACTCGCGTCCGCGGTATCAAGACCCGCGGCGTAAGACATCGTGGTCATGCCCGTGAGCACGACGTTAGGCCCCCCAGCCTTGAGCCCACCTGTGGAGGAATACGCCGTGATGTCCAGTACATAGCTCCCCAAGTTGCCGTAGCCGCCGGTGCTGGACACCAGGACCATGTATTCGCCGGCGGGTAGAGAGGCAAAGCCGAAACCGTTCTGCCACGATGACGACCACGACTCGTGGACCAGGCGATCCTCCACCATGCCGTTGGGGGTGTTATGGGCCGTCCACAATTCGATCCTCGACTGCAGGTTTCCAAACGTGCCGACCGGTGAATGCAGCCGCAATTGCATCGGTCCGCCCGGATTCTTGAACGCGAACCAATCCTCGTCCAACGCACTGGGATCAGCCTGGTTGATGCCGATGAAGCCAGCCGCATGAAAATGGCCCGTTTGGACCTCGGGCAGCGGCTTGTAGAAATGGTCCGGCACGTTGTCTTTGCGGAGACCATCGCCGTTGAAATACTGAAATCGATCCGTAAGGATCGACAGGTCGTCCTGCGTTTGTCCGAGGTCGTCCTCGCCCCAACTCCACAGCGAGCGAAATCCGCTGAGGGGCGAAATGATGAAGGGTATGCCCATCAGCAACGAGGTTCCGTTCCCGGAAGGTTCCCGCTTGACCCATTCGTCATCCACCAACTCGCTCTGATGAGCCAGCCCATAGGCATGGCCCGCCTCGTGCGAGATCGTATCGGCCACCGACCTCACGAAATAGTCGGGGCCACTCAAAAACGATTTTGATTGGAGATAGTGCAGGCCCGAAAACACATAGACCGCGCGCTCGTCGCCGTTTCGATAGGCGCCCAGCTCATTGGCTTTGCCCCACAACGAATAATCATCCCCAGTGTCCCGAATCCCGCCAATGGCCACTTCCAAGACGTAGTCGTCCGGGGAACTGGGATTACGGTTGCTGCTATAAGTGGTGACGTTCACGTTGAACGGCGCGTAATCGTCGGCAACGTACTGCCAGATGCGGGTCATGGCCTCGTGCTCTGCTGCACTGAAGGATCTTGAATCGCCGTCCATGTCAAACACGACGCGGTGATCTTTCAGATCCCCTCCCTTGTCCTCCGGGATCGACGGGGCGCTGCCCCGCGAGCGGCTACCGGTGAAGTTGAGATACAGCGTGTGCTGGGCGTTGGGATTGCTGTCGAGATAGGGGATGTCGGGCTTCGTGGTGAAATCAAAGTGCGAGAGGTCGATGGGGTTCTCCGCCGGAATCACGGGCGAATTGCCGAAGTAGTCTCCAATCACGCTCCCCGCCGCCGCCGGAGCGGAATCGTCTTCGACCGGTAGGAGCTCGAAGTCGAAGTCATCGACATCTCGGTAAGGGCTGTTCTCAGGGAGCGGGTTGTGGACCCCAATGATCTCGGCCGAGGAATCGAAACCACCAACGGCGGCGGCGTATCCAGCGGACAACGACGGCAAGGCATCCGGAGTAGCCGGTGTGACCGGGCTGGCGGTGTACGCAGGAGACGTGCTCATGGGCGCCTGCACGGTGGCGTATCCGGCGGGCAACGACGGCAAGACGTTCGGAGCAACCGGCGTGACCGGGCTGGCGGTGTATGCGGGAGCCACGTACGCGGGAGCCACGTTCTTGACGTAGGCCGCAGGCAGCTGCGCGCCCCACGCCACGATCGCCATGAGTCGGCGTTCTTCCAAGTCCTCAAAGGTCAACCGCGTGGGCCGGCGAGCTTGCGATCGAGCCTTGCGGGAACTGGGGCTTGAGAAGAACGGAAAGGAGCGTGGCATCGGTTGTTCCTTGGAGGCCGGCGGAGAGGTCGTAGCATTCGGGCTCTACCTGCAAGGCGTCCAATCTGAACAAATGTTACATAACTCAAATGGATTGTTTGGCTGTTTTGCCTATCCGCTTTCCGCTGCGTTGACGCCGGTCGGCGAGCAGGTCATTCGGATCACCGCAGTCTTTGACGTTTGCGGGTAGGCGCCTTGACGGGCTTGGCGTCGAGCGGAACCCGTCGGAGTGGCACGTTGGTGCGACCGATGCACCGCACCGCTTGCGCCGCTCGACGAAAGACCAATTACTAACGCGGATTACGATTCAACCCGTTAGCGCAAAAGCGGCTGTTCCAGAATCGTGATCTGGCGCGCGGTGACGTGGCTGGCGTTGAATTCGGGCATGAAGCCGCGGGCGCCGGAGATGCCGATGTTTCGACCCAAATAGGGGCGCAGATTGACGCCGGGGGCGGGAGTGACGTACGCGCGAATCGCGCCGGCGTTGTCGACTAGGGCGAAATGCGGCGTGCCGATGCGCAGCGAGACCACGGCTGTGAGCCGTCCGGCGCCATCGAAGCGTGACAACGGATCCGCCGACTTGGCGGCTTGAGTTGCGTTCGTGGGGCCGGCAGTTGCCGCGGGTCCGGCTTGTGCCTCGGTCTTGCTGGAGGCAGTCTTGGCATCGGCCACGCGCGCAAACCGCTGCTTGATCTCCTGGAATCGATCGATCTTGGAGAGCACCAGCCGTGCTCGGCCGCGCTCCACGGCCGTCTGGGCGCGCGACAGGGCGGTCTCTGCCCGGGCGCGCAGGTCGTCCAGATCCCACACGGTCGGCTCTTCCGCCACCATCTGGGAGATCTCGAGATCGATCTGATCGAGCTGCGTCTGGAAGTCGGATTCCTTCGCCGTGTTGCCGACAGCGCGCGGGCGCTTCGAACTCGCCGACGGATTTTTCTCCGCGGCCGGCAGTTCGTTCGGCTCGGACTCCCCCTCGGGATCGAAGGAGACCTGCCGGGCCGTCTTGGAATCGGACGAAGAGCGCACCGGACGGAACGCACTTTCCTTGGCCGATCCCGAGCCGCCTTTGGACACGCGCTCCGCTTCCTGATCCACAGGCTCTTGTTCGTTCTGACCTCGCACCGCGGGTAACGGATTATCGCGCTGTTTGGACAGCAGCACGTTGCGGTTAGCCTTGTCGGCCAAGAGAGCCGGCTCGGGCGGAGTGCGATCGAGGAATTTTCCCAGCACCCAGCGGAATTCTCCGGCCACGGGCGCCACTTTGGCCCAGCGCTCGCCGCCCTGCGCGGCATCGAGAATCTTGGTCTCCAGCACGTCTACTTCTTCGCCGCGCTCCAGGCGCACCTGGATCACGTCGCGGATATCGCTGAAGCTGGAGCCGACGCGGGCCACGACGCGGTCGCCGTTGATGACCGCCAGTTTGTCGCGGCCCAGCGTCAAGTAGCGCACGGCTACCCAACAGAAACTGCCTTCCGGCGGCCGAATGGCGTACCATCCCCCGGGATCGTGGCGATAGACCTCGACGGCCTCGCCCACCTTGAGCTTGCTGGTGGGATAATAATTCTGTCCCGGCCCGCTGCGGACATAGACATCGTCCGAGTTGACATACGCCGTGTAGGGCACGCCATCCTCGGCCAGCGCCGGCAACCACGCTGCCGTTGCCAGCATCCAACCGCAAATCGCTCCGCTCGCGCGCATGGAGAATCCCCCGTGAATGCGGGTCTAAACGCAAGGCAATTGCCCGAAGAAGGTAGAAGGTCCGGCTTGTAGCGAAACCCGCCAGCCACCTCAAGGGCACTTGCGATGGGAGCCTTTCCCCGTCCCGCACTCACATCCCTGCACGCGAGCAGAACCAGGGAAACTTTAAGCCACTCCTTTCCCGGCGCAAGGGCGTGGATTACTGTGGATCGCGTCTGGACTGACCATGAAACTTCTTGACGGGTGAAAACGATGCCGCGATCGCTGTGGAACGTGTTGCTGGTTTTGCTGGTTTGCTCGACCGTTGGCGCCGCGGAGGGCGTGGACGAGAGTCCCTTGCCGGTGCAAGTGGAGGCGGCTTTCCCCAAGCTGAAATTCGTGCGCCCCATGGTGCTCACCCACGCGGGAGATGGCACCCACCGCGTGTTTGTGGTGGGGCAGTTGGGCACCGTGCATGTTTTTCCGAACGATCAGGCCGTGGCCGAGTCGAAGGTCTTTCTCGATATTAGCAAACAGGTGTTTTACAAGGAGAAAGAGAACGAGCAAGGGTTGCTGGGACTGGCGCTGCACCCGCGCTATAAGGAGAACGGCTATTTTTACGTCTATTACTCAACGACCGACTCCCTGCACACGACCGTCGTGTCCCGCTTTCGCGTCTCGAAGGACGATCCGAGCAAAGCCGATCCCGCCTCGGAGCAGGAGTTGTTGCGCGTGCCGCAGCCCTATTGGAACCATAAAGGTGGCACGATCTGCTTTGGACCGGACGGATTCCTTTACATCGTGTTGGGGGACGGCGGCTCGGGCAACGATCCCCATAACAACGGGCAAGATTTGACAACGCTCCTGGGATCGATTCTGCGCATCGATGTCGATCGCCGCGACGGGAATAAGCACTATGCCATTCCCAAGGACAATCCCTTTGCCAGCGGCGCCGGCGGCGCCCAACCGGAGATTTTTGCCTACGGACTGCGCAATATTTGGCGGATGTCGTTCGATCGGAAAACGCGGCAGTTGTGGGCGGCCGATGTGGGACAGGACAAGTGGGAGGAAATCAACCTGATCGTGCCCGGCGGCAACTACGGCTGGAACCTGCGCGAGGGCTTTCACGTGTTCGTCCCCAAGAACGGCAAGGCCAAGCCGGAGGCCGAGACCACCAAGGGGCTGATCGATCCCATCTGGGAGTATCACCACGATCTCGGCAAGTCGATCACCGGCGGGCACGTCTATCGCGGCACGCGGGTGCCCGAGCTCGTCGGCCATTACCTGTATGCCGACTACGTGACGGGCAAGCTGTGGGCGCTAAAGTACGACGATGCCCAGAAGAAAGTGGTGGCCAATCGCTCGATCGCCGGCAACATTAAGCCGGTGTTTTCGTTTGGCGAAGACGAGGCCGGCGAGGTGTACTTCATGGTCGATGCCGGCACCCTGCACCGCTTTGCCTCGCCGGGCAAGTAGCGGCGAGATTGAGCACTCGTCGATCACAACGGAACGGCCTTGCTCGTGGCCCAATAGAACAGGGCGCCGATGGCGATTAGCGTCAAGCCAACCAGGGATTCGAACATCGAACCCCACAGCATGAAGCCGAGGAAGGCGACATAGAAGACCACGAACACCAACGGCACCAGCGGATAGCCCCACGTGCGATACGGCCGCTCGGCATCGGGGCGCTTGCGGCGCAGCACGAAGACGGCCACGACGCCCGCCAGGTAGAACAGCGACCCGCCGAAGATGCAGTATTCGGTCAGCACTTCGAACAGCCGCTTGTCCTCCTGTCGGAACAAATCTCCCAGCAGCACCAACGCGCACGTCCATAGGGAGAGCCCGGCAATTGCTAAGGCCGGCGTCCCAAACCGCGGGTGGACGTGGGCGAAGCGGCGAATCACCGCGTTGTCCCGCGCGGCCGCGAACAGCACGCGCGGCCCCACCAGGATGTTCGAGTTCAAGGCTCCCAGCACGGAGATCATCACCATGGCTTGCATGAGGCGCGCCATGAAGTCTCCCAGGTATTCGCGCGTCAGCGGCACGGCGGCGTTATCGACACTGGCCAGCGTCTCCACGCTCATGGTGCGATGATAGGCCAAGTTGGCGCCAAAATAGATCAAGGTGAGAAACACCACGCCCCCCGACAGCGCGCGGGGAATGTTGCGCTGCGGTTCTTTGATCTCCTCTGCCACCACCGTGACCATGCCCCAGCCATCGTAGGCCCACATGATACCGGCCAGCGTGGCGGCGATGGCGGCCCACAAAGAGCGGGGTTCGAAGATCTGCGTCAACGGCACCTCGTAGGTCTTTGGTTCGCCGAACGTAAGAAACGGCAGCAAGGCCAGCACGCCCACAAAGCCCACCTTGATCACCGTGGTCACGTTCTGAAACGCGCCTCCCCAGAGCGTGCCGACGATGTTAATCGCCGCCAGCAGGGCGATCAGCGACAGCGGAAAACCGACCTCGAACGGTTTGCCCAGCCAGGGGAGCATGGTCAGCGGGTGCGACACCGTGGCGGCCAGCCGCGCGTAGGTGGCGGGATCGACATAGCCAAACTCCGCCAGAAAGCCTTTGGCCAGAATCGTCGAGACCGCCGCCAAGGCCGCGGTCGATCCACTGCGAATCACCCAGAACTCGGCCCAACACCAGAGAAAGGCCCAGATCTTGCCGTAGCTTTCGCGCAGATACAGGTAGTTGCCGCCGGACTGCGGCATCATGGTCGAGAGCTCGGCCAGCGTTAGCGCCCCGCACAAATTCACGACGCCACACAGCACCCACAACCCCAGAATCAGCGGCACCCATTTTTCCGCGTCAGCGGCCGAAGAACTGGCGGCGATGAAGTCGTCGGCATAACTCTTGGGCTTGAAGAACACGCCCGAGCCGATCGTGCCTCCCACCACAATCGAAGCCGCCGAGAACAGCCCCAGCACGGGACGAAGTTTCTCGAGGGGAGTCGACGACTGCGGTGGGGCGTTGGACATGTGGCTAACTATAGCGACTTGCGCGCATCGAGGCACTACAGCAATTGTTCGGCGCAATTTGTGCGGACGACGTTTACAAACCCGGCGGGCGATCGGACAATTCATGGCTCAACTGTGGAGGTCCCTGTGGATGCACTCTATCTCACCGAGGCCGATGTCGAGCGGCTGCTCGACATGCGGCTGGCGCTGGATGTCGTCGAGGAGTCCTTCCGCCGGCTTGCGGCCGGAGAGGCCGTCAACGTCCCACGCATGCGGGCCGCTTCTCCCGGCATCGTATTGCACACCATGAGCGCGGGCGCCGCGTACCTGGGCTACTCGGGCTGGAAGGCCTACACCACCACGCGGCAAGGTGCGCAGTTCCACATGGCTTTGTACGATCATCAGACAGGCCGCCTGGCCGCGCTGATCGAGGCCGGCCGGCTCGGGCAGTTGCGCACCGGCGCCACAACGGGTGTGGCTGCCGAGTGGATGGCCTTGCTCGACGCCGCGGAGGTGGGCATCTTCGGCAGCGGTTATCAAGCGGAGACGCAACTGGCCGCCCTGTGCATGGTCCGTCCCA
>JBGTDH010000500.1:0-2551 GCA_041748435.1 Pirellulales bacterium | reverse complement strand
CGAGGATTCTGATAGGTGCCCGTGGCGGCGGGCTTGCTGGCGGGAGACTCCACCTCCGCCTTGCCTTCCGCGGGCAACTGCGGCGCCTTGCCAAGCGTGGCGGTGAAGGGGTAGTCATGCGGCGGCAGGCAGTTGTTGGCATCGCAGGCTTGGACGTTCAACTTGCCTTCGATCTTGAGCGTGGCAGGATCGACGCCGGCAGACAGCTCAATTGGTGCATGAAAGGTCACGCGGCCGGCATGCTCCTCGACCGGCAGATCTTTGTAGGCCTCGGGATAGAGATGCACCTCTGCCGGCGGAGCGGATCCGAACTCGCCCGCTAGTTTGTAACTGGCGGAGGGCGGGAGTTTGATCTTGCTAGCGAGCGGCCCCCCTTTGGGCTGCGTGAGGGAGTAAATGTGCCAGCCCTGCTTAATCTCCGCCGTGATGTAGAGCCGCCCCGGCTGGCCGTTGGCAGCCGCCGTAAAAACGCCTTTGACCGTGAGGGTGATATTCTCCGCCTCCGGGGCCGCGGCGGTCGGGTTCAAACCCCGCACCTGATCCGGGCTGGGAAGCCGAAACTGCTGAGCTGCGGTCGTGGCCGTGAGCAACCCCAGCACACACGCGGCGGGTAATGATCGACGCAACCGTAGATGGCTCATCGATTTGGAACCTCCCAACGAGAAAAGAGGGGCTAGCAGCCGAATTCTACTAGCGACCAAAGCCGGGGGTCAATGGAGGACCGACTCATCGTATTCGCCCGGTGGGTCGAAGTAATGGTCAAACGCCAGCCACAGGCTGCGGGCATAGCGAAAGAACCATAGCGGGAACAGGAAACAAAAGGCCGCCAGCGGCCAGAGCATGACCTCGGGCGACACGCCGGCGCCTAGAAACAGGCCAAAGAACGTGGCCGTGACGATTCCGGCCGTCAGCCCGTAGTTGAAATAGATCGACCCGAGGAAGTATCCTGGCTCGCGCTGATAGGTCAGGCCGCAGGTCTCGCACGCCGGGTGCATGGTGAACCAGCCCTGGAACAGGCGGCCGACGCCGCAGGCCGGGCAGCGCAAGCGGAGACCCCGCCAGATAATGGCGCCGAGCGTGGGCCGATCGGTCATGGGATGCAAGTGGGAGAAGATCGAAGCGAAGTTAGTTTGTTCTACGCACCGTGGGGGATGTTGTCGATGCGTGACCTCGGCCGACTGTTGCAAAAGTTGGGGTTGGTGCTTCCGCCGATTGCCATTGTGTTGCAGTTGCTGCCGGGGAACGCCAAAGGTGGCGCCGTGATCTCGCTGGGACAGATGTTGGCCCTGTTAGGCGCGGCCGTCTGTTGCTTCCTGATCGGCCGTATTCTGGAGGGCTACGCCAAGTCCTGATTGCAGCGAGATCCCCCCAAAGCGCCTGCACGCCAGCTCTGGGGGTAGCTTAGTTCTTCGCGGCGGGCTACAAAAGAATGGGGGTACGAGGTCGCCGGGCGGCATTCGCTTTTCCGGCGCGGGGACGGCTGTCGCCTGGGAAGTGTCTGTTGCCAGTCAAGCATTCCAAGGCGATGGCATCCGAGAGGCTCAGCGGAACGGTATGGAATCTTCGCAATTCGCTCGCGTCGCCGGTAGATCGACCGCGCTGGAGAGCGTGTTCAGCACCATCTGCTACGCCGATGGCGCCATGCTCTCTCCTACCACCGAGGAACGCCTCGGCATCCTGGAAGGGACGCTCGGCTTTCCGAACGTCAATCTGGCGGAGATCGTGCGCGCTCTGGTGTGGAAGAATATGCGGGAGCAGGGCGGCGGCTTCGGTCAGTCGCAACAAGACACCGCGCTGGTGTTGGCCATGCGCTCCATCTGCGAGGCCCTGGTTCGGCAGGCCGGACCTCTGGGGGCCGTGCATGTGCAAGGGCTGGTGCAAGACAAGGACAGCCATCAGAAAGATGTCGGAGCACTTCCAGCCGCCCTCATCTTTGCCGATATGCACGGTTATACCCGAGCCACGGCCGAGGCCCATCGCCGCGGCACGATGGGCGATCTGATCGACATGATGGGCCGGCTGCGGCAACGCATGTACGATTGCCTGGAGCTGGCCGGCGGCGGACGCATCGATTGCGGGGGCGACGGCATGTTTGCCTGGATATTCGATCCGCTCAAAGCACTCACCGCGGCCGTAAACATCCAGCAGAGCCTGCACCGCGATCCGATCTTCTTCCCCGGCGCCAAGGGCGCGCGGGTGCGCATGCGCATGGCTCTGCATTGGGGCGATGTGTGCATCGGCACGGCATCCAGCGAAAAGATGATTATTGGCACCGCGGTCAATCTCACCGCGCGGATGATGAACGTGGCCGATCTGTACGACAACGACGATCATTCGATCCCCGGCTGCGTGGTCGTTTCCGACGGCCTGATCAACGAGCTCAAGGGGCGGGAGTTGACCGACAATTCCTTGCCCGAGGGCACCTTGGCCGCGTGGCGCAAGCATTGGTGCCAGGTCAACCGCGAGCAGTTTGCCGGCCTCGTGGGCCAGACCGAACCCATCAACGTCTACATCGTCTACCCCGATTCGTTCGATAGCCGCCAAAAGGGCG
>JBGTDH010000499.1:0-6535 GCA_041748435.1 Pirellulales bacterium | reverse complement strand
GGCGGTGGTCATTAGCTCGCGGAGGTAATTTCGCACCAGGTTCACGAGTTGTCCCTCGTGAGCGCGATCAGTTCCCGTTCACGATACAACGCCGGATCGGTCAACTTCATGCCGGCCTGCACTTGCTGCGGACTCGGCAGGGCGTGGGTCACCAGATACAACTTCACGCGTCGCGCCTGATGCTCGTGCAGCAGGTGCTGGGCGTACGATTTGGTAAACGCCGCAATCCACTCCGCTTGCGGCGGTCCGTCCAGACGCTCCGAGAGCATCATGTGGCGATGGTACAGCAACCGCGGCTGTTGCTCTTGCAGGTTGGGAAATACGCCCGACCGCGCTGTGCCATCGGCCAGCTCCAGCTCATAGCGCACCAAGTGCGTGGGACCGGGATCGGGGGCGAAGAACTTGTAGCCATGATTCAGGAACGTGGCTTGCAGGTAAGGACGAAACCAGTTGGCCACCGTTTGCGCCAGCGGCGACGACGGCGGAACCGAGAACGGCCCCACCCACACCGCCGTCAGATGCAGCAGAATCAGCACGCTAGCTACAATCTGCCAGTGGGGAATCGGCGGAAGGGGCGCGGCGAGGCTCGATTTATCTTGCGCAGACGGTTTCATCGCATGCTGATTATCGACCCGCGGACGGGCCAAGCCAAGCCAAACGTGGTCGGCCGCTAACGGCGGATTGGGTGTCGTCTCCCGCGCGGTCAAGCCGCACCCGCACAACCGGCATCACCGTCAAGACTTGTGAGTCGCGCAAAGATTCCGCTATACTTTCCTGCGATGCTTCCTGGGCGTGTTGCCCCGGGCTCGCCCCAACATCGCTGGTAACGTGCGGTTTAACGGGAAGGCTTAAGCATACGGAGTTTACACATGGCCACGGTAATTTGCAGTTCGTGCGTGGAACAGATTGGCGAAACGGCCGGCGCGGTGTGGCGGCATCTGGAGACCTACGGCCCCCAGAAAATGACGCAACTGGTCAAGGGGGTCGATGCTCCGCGGGATACGCTGATGCAGGCCCTGGGCTGGCTTGCCCGCGAGGATAAGATATCCATCGACGAGGACGGCCGCGCACGCGTGGTCTCGCTTCGCTGATGGCATGTTATGCAAAACTTACAAGGAGTAGCTCGTGAATAAGTTCGCCTGTGCCGTTTTGACCTGTGCCGCGTTGGGCTGGATCGTCCAGGGTTGCGCACCCAGCGCTCCGCCCCCGCCCCCGGCTGCCACCACGGGTCCTGCCCATGATCACGACCACGGCCACGATCATGCCCACCCCGCCCACGGCCCGCACGAAGGCCACTTGCTGGAGCTGGGAAGCGGTAAGTACCACGCGGAAGTGGTTCACGATGACGCTGCCAAGACGGTAACGATTTATCTCCTGGGCGAAGACAGCAAGACGCCGGCTCCTATTGCCGAGGAGTCCCTGGTGATCAGCGCGGTGGTCGACGGCAAGCCGCAGCAGTTTCAATTGGCTGCCAAGCCGTTGGAAGGCGAAGCGGACGGACAATCGTCGCGCTACCACTCGTCCGATCCCACACTGGCTGCCGCCTGCGATGACGCCATGAGCAAGGCTCGGCTCAGCGTAACGATCGAAGGCCGGCCCTACAACGTAGCGGTGGAACCGCACGGTCACTAAATTTCGTAGTACCGGCTTCAGCCGGAAAAGAACCGCCTGAAGGCGGGACTACAAACCTACGCCAGGATGTCGCGCACTACGTTGCCGTAGACGTCGGTCAGCCGGAAGTTGCGGCCGCCGTAGTTAAACGTCAATCGCTGGTGATCCAGCCCCAGCAGGTGCAACAGCGTAGCGTGCCAGTCGTGAATATGCACGGGATGCTCGACGGCCTGATAGCCGAACTCGTCCGTGGCCCCGTAGCCGAAACCACCTTTCACGCCACCGCCGGCCATCCATAGCGAGTAACCCTTGTTGTTGTGGTCGCGCCCGGTAAAGCTCTGGCCATACGGCGTGCGGCCAAACTCGCCCGCCCAGACCACCAGCGTGTCATGTAACATGCCGCGCTGTTTCAGATCGGTCAGCAATCCGGCCAGCGGCAGGTCGGTGGCCACGGCGCTCTTGGGCAACTCGTCCTTGATCATAAAGTGATGATCCCACGCCACCGGGGCCGTGACTTCGATGAATCGCACCCCCGATTCCACCAGCCGACGAGCGAGCAAGCACTGCCGGCCGAAGCGGTCCGTGGGCTTGCCGGCGCCAATGCCATACAGCCGCAGCGTGCTCTCCGGCTCGGAACGCACATCCAGCACTTCCGGCACTTCGTCCTGCATGCGGAACGCTAGCTCGAACGATTGGATCGCTCCTTCGATCTCCGGATGATACACGTCCCGCTGCAGCTTATGCGCGTTCAGTCCACGAATCAGATCGAGTTGCTCTCGTTGCAACGTTTTCGAGAGCTGCGTGTTCTCAATATTCTTCAGCGGCGGTCCCGGCTCTTCGTCTTTACCCAGTAACGCCGCGTAGAACCCGGGGATCTGACTGCCGCCGATCTTCGTGGCCTGACAGATGGCCGGCAGGAAGGCGCTGCCGTAATTCTTCGCGCCGCCGTTGTCCGAAGGTGGGTTGATGGTGATAAACCCCGGCAAATTTCCGTTCTCCGTCCCCAGTCCGTAAAGAGACCACGCGCCCAGCGACGGCCGCACGAACTGAAAGCTTCCGGTGTGCATCTGCAGGAACGCTTGCGAGTGGTTCGGCAGGTCGGTGTGCATGCTGTAGATGAAACACAGATCGTCGGCATGCTGCGCCAGCGAGGGAAACACTTCGGAGAACCACAGGCCCGACTCGCCGTGCTGTGCGAACTTGAACGGAGATCCTAATAGCTTTGCCCCGCCCCGCTCCCGTCCCACGCTGCTGGCTTCGCCCGATTGTTGATTCAGCGAGGGCTTGTAATCGAAAGTGTCGACGTGCGAGGGCCCGCCGTTCATGCAGAGGAAGATCACACGCTTGGCCCGCTCTGGAAAATGCGTCGGCTTGGGCGAAAGCGTGTCGTCTTTGTTCCCGTGCGAAGCGGCATCCCGTGCCGCCGCCTCGTGCGCCAGACTGGCGAAGGCCAGATACCCAAACCCGGAAGCGGCCGATTTCAGCGCCTGCCGGCGAGAGTGCAAGTTCATCGTGAGGTTTCCTGTTCAATCGAGATTCCGGAACTCGGCCGTCGAAAGCAGCGCCTGGCAGTAGCCAGCGAGTAGCTGCTCTTGCTGAATAGCATCCGTAGCCAGCTCGCGGCCGCGAACTAGGAACGCTGCGGCTAGCTTCGTCTCTTGCTCGTCCGGCGTGCGTCCATAACATAACACGAATGCCCGCCGTATCTGCTCGGGCTCACCCTCCGCTTCGCGCTGCACGCGCTGTGCGAGGCCTTTGGCCCGCGCTTGCACGAAGGGGCTGTTCATTAGATACAGCGCCTGCACGGGCACGTTGGTCGTCTCGCGGTCGCCCGTCACCAGGCTAGGCTCTGCGAAATCGAACAGATCCAGCACGTCCGGCAGGCGGTCCCGCAGCACGGGCAAAAAGACGGAGCGATGCAGCACGCCGTCCAGGTCGGCCGGCAAGCGGCTGTCCAAGCCGATGAGCGAGATCGGCCGATCGCCGATCTTCTTGGCCACCAGCGATCCCTCGGGGCGGGCGGTGTCCAACTCGCCGGAGGTCACGAGCATGGCATCGCGAATCACTTCGGCGTCCAGCCGCCGTTTGCTGGCTCGCCACAGCAGACGGTTGTCCGGATCGGCGCGGAAGGCGACTTCGCGGTAAGTCGAGGCTTGCCGATACGTGCGCGACAGCGCGATCTCGCGCACCAGTTTCTTGATCGACCAGCCGTCGGCGACGAATCTTACCGTGAGGTGATCCAGCAGCTCCGGATGGGTGGGGCGCTCTCCGCTGAATCCGAAGTTATCGGTGCTGCGCACGATGCCCGCCCCCAGCAGATGCCGCCACACGCGGTTCACGATCACCCGCGCCGTGAGCGGATGATCGGGATGCGTCAGCCATCTCGCAAGCTCCAAGCGGCCGCTCTGCTGGCTGGGAATCTGCGGGCCATCTCTGATTTCCACAACGCGTGGAAAGCCTCGCGGCACACTCTTGCCGGGGCGGGCGACTTCGCCGCGCTCGTACAGCGGCGAATCAACGACCTTCTGGCCTTCCAACACCCCCATTGCCAGCGGCAAGGCCTCTCCCTTGTCGTCGACTTTCTCGAGCTGCCCTTCGATGCCCCCGGAAGTCCAGAAGATGCGCAGGGCGTCGCGCAGGGTGAACACTTTCTCGGTGTCTTCGCCCGATTTGAACGCCTTCATCGCGTTCGCCATGCCCTCTTCATGCTCTTTCTTGAGCCCGGCGAGTTGATCTTTGAGCTTCGTCACACGCTCCGGCCCGATCGACTCATGCAGAACCGGCTGGTTAGCGCCGCGCGGCAACGGCAGCGGATCACCGCCAATGCGATTGGCCGGTGAAACAAACGTGCCGAAGTACGTCTTGGTGCTGCTGAAGATCCCGGCCAGCGCGTAGTAGTCCTCCATCCCGTAGGGATCGAACTTATGATCGTGACAGCGGGCACAAGCCACCGAGTTCGCCAGCACGGCGCGGGACAGGGCATCGATCTGCTCGTCGATCACATCGGCCGCAAACTGTTTGGCGTTGCCTTCATCCAGGTTTTTGGGACCCAAGGCCAGGAAGCCCGTCGCAATCAGCAGCCGCGCCCGTTCCGCATCGGTGTCGTAGGGCAGCAAATCGCCGGCGATCTGTTCCACCAGAAACTGGTCGTAGGGCTGATCGGCGTTGACGCAATCAATCACATAGTCTCGATACCGCCAGGCATAGGGGAACGAGATGTTGGCTTCCTTACCGCTCGATTCCGCGAAGCGAGCCACATCCAACCAGTGCCGTCCCCAACGCTCTCCGAACCGCGGCGACGCCAGCAGCTCGTCCACCACGCATTCCATTGCCGCTTGCGGTTTGGCGGAGTAACTCCTCTCAAACTCGGCAATCTGCTCGGGCGTCGGCGGCAGGCCGATCAAATCAAAGTACAACCGCCGCAGCAACGTGGCCGGCTCGGCATCGGGAGAGGGCAGCAAGTCGCTAGCCTCTAACGTCGCTCGCACGAAATAATCCAACTCGCTCCGCGCCCAGGACCGATCCTGCGTCGCAGGCGGCCGATGATCGACCGGCTTCTGATAGGCCCAGAACATGCGGCCGCTCTCCAGATCAACCGGCGGCCGCGCGGCTGCAACGGCGGCGACACGCGGATCAGGGGCGCCCCGTCGGATCCACTGTTCCACATCCTTGAGCGTCGCCGACGCCAGCCGCTCTTGTTTGGGCGGCATCTTCAGATCGGAATCAGTGTGCAACAGCGCCGTCAGCAGGACGCTCTTCTCGGGATACCCCGGAACCACGGCCGGGCCCCGATCGCCCCCCGCGCGAATTCCCTCGCGAGTATCCAGCATTAGGCTGCCTTCGGACTTGCCCGCCTGCGCCGAATGGCATTGATAGCAGTGTCCCACGAGCAACGGACGAATCTTAGCCTCGAAGAACGCGATCCCCTGCGGATCTTCCTTCTCTTCCGCCGCCGCCCCGCTCTGGGCCAGCGCGAGAAGGAGCAACGCCCCGCCAAAGTGCTGCAACCGTGTCATGAAAGCTCCCTAGTAGAGGAGCGATCAGTATACCACGAGCGACTGCGTCGCGCCACACCGGTTATCCGCGCCGCTCCCGCTCGGTTAGCCGCGACGCGAGTCATCGAGCGGAGCGCGTGGCGGTACGGTATAGTGTGGCGTGCAATAAACGCTCCGCTCGCAGACTCGCGTCGCGGCTAACCGGGCAGACGCGTCGCGGTTAACCGACTGGGAGGAAATCCTCATGATCGCCGGCTACCACGTCATTTTCGGCGCGTACGGTTTCTGGCTGCCTAATGATCCCCGGGGATCCTGGTCGGATTGGGTCGGCTCGTGGGATCTGTACCGCTACGGCCCCGCGACGAAAACGACCGAGCGGCGGTCGGTCGCCTATCGGCCGCATGATCATGCGCAGCGCCTGGCCGCCAAGAAATCTCTTAAACGGCCAGCCATCGCGTTCACGGGCGTGCAGGCTCGCGCCGTTGGACAAGGCTTTGGCAGTTACGTCCAGCGCTCGGGCCTGGCCGTCTGGGCTTGTGCGATCCTGCCAGATCACATGCACCTGATCGTGGGTCCGCCGGGGATGAAAGTCGAACAATTGGTGATTCAACTGAAGGCAGCTGCCACGGCGAGCCTGAAGAAGCAGGAACTGCATCCGTTCGGCATGTTAGTGGACAATCAAGGGCGAACACCGAAGTGTTTTGCGCGAGGTGAGTGGAAGGTGTATCTGGATCCCGAAGATGTGCAACGGGCCATCCGCTACGTGGAACAAAACCCGATCAAGGAAGGCAAGCCGGCGCAACGCTGGTCGTTTGTAACAGCGCCGGGTAGCTTCGGTTAGCCGGGCTAACCGGCCTCGTTACGGTTGCTGCGGCGGCGGAGCGCCGCCGAAGGGGTCGACGGCAGGGACGGACGGGTTGGCGGGCATC
>JBGTDH010000498.1:0-4575 GCA_041748435.1 Pirellulales bacterium | reverse complement strand
CTGCAAATGCAACCTGCTCCTCTGGCATTGACCCCCGCGCAGTTGCCGCCGCCTCCGCCGGTGCAGGCCGCTCCGCCCCCGCAAGAATATGTGCCCACTCCGCCGCCGGAAACGGTGACGGTGATGCCGGGACCCGCGTTCCTTGTGCCGGCCTGTCCGCCGCCCAAGTTGTGGGAAGGCTCGTTTCAGTTTGGACTCAACGGATCGAGTGGCAACTCGGACGTGTTCAATTTTCGCCTGGGCGCCAATGCCAAGCGTAAGACGCCGGACAACGAACTCTCCCTGAGTTTGTTGTATGTGAACAACACGCAAGACGGGCAGGAGGTTGCCAACCGCGCGTTCCTGGAAGGTCGCGACGAGTGGCTCACGCCCAACTCACCCTGGACCCGTTATGTGCATGGCACGGGCGAGTACGACGAGTTCCGAGCGTTCGATTGCCGGATCGCGGCCGATGCCGGTTGGGGCTATGCCTTCGTGAAGGACCCGGCCACCACGCTGATTGGCCGCTTCGGTCCCGGCTTTTCGCATGAGGTGGGGGGACCGGACGATAGCATCGTGCCTGAGGCCGTCCTGGGCATGGAGTTCGAACACAAATTCACTGATCATCAGAAGCTGATTCTTAACAGCACGTGGTATCCCGATTTGAGCGACCTGGGGGAGTACCGCTGCAACAGCAAAGCCGCCTGGGAAATGTGCATCAATCCGGGCTGGAACCTGAGCCTGCAGCTCTCCGTGCTCAATCGCTACGACAGCACCCCCAGCGGCGCTGCCGCCAACGACATGGATTACAGCCTGGCCCTGCTGTGGGCATTCTAAGCAGAAGGGGGCTCGACCCCCCCGCCGCAAGCACTATTGCGTACGAGCCGCATTCTCAACAACTCAATCGCACCCGCCCAGCGTTTTCGAGCCGCACCGGCTGACAGCCCCAGCGCGGTCGCGATCTCCTCCCAAGACTCGCCATCGCCGCGTCGGCGAAACAGCTCCCATTCCTCGGGCGAAAGCGCCCGTTGAATCTGCTCGCGCAACTCGGCCGCGGCGACAATCTGGCTGGGAGTCTGTGAGTCCACCGGCGGCGGGGCATCGTCCAGCGGCGTGCCCGCCATCTTCGGCCGCTTCTCAGCATCCATGCGCCTGGCCTTGTCGGTCAACTTGTTCTCGACCATGCGGGCCAGGTACGCCAGCAACTGCTTGGGCGATTCATGGTCCCGATGCTGCGCCCCCGCCCGAAAGAAGAAGTCTTTGAGGACCGATTGGCAAACATCCATCGATTCCAGCTCCCGCCGCAGCTTCGGCGACAGCTTCCGCTTCACAATGATGCGAATCTCCGGCTCGTATTCCCGGATCAACGCCTCCGCCGCCTGCACATCCCCTCGTTTCACCCGCCGCATCAAGTCGGCAAATGTCCCCGCCTCTGCCATGCCAGAAGTCTCCGAATTCAAAGAACTGAGCAGAATCCTCTCCGCTTCGGGAAGGTGGCTGCGTTTGTACTGCTAGATGAACGGGCCCGCCCGTAGCTCGCCCAAAGTATTCCAATCATCGCGTCCGTACAAGTTCAGGAGATGAAACATGTGGCACCCTGCTCGCCGACCCCGACACAATCTCCGTCCTCAGCGCCACCTGAATGGCATCCAAGCCCTCGAACCTCGGTCCATGATGGCAGCCGACATCGCCGAGGTCGCCGACCAAGCCCTGATTGTCCAACACGTCCAAGGAGTGGAGAGCATTTCGGAGGCCCAGCAGGACGTCGCCGCTCTGCTCGCCGGAGCGACGTCGGGCGCGACGAGTGTCGATCAACTGATGGCGATCGGGTTCGACGCGCAAGGCGGGAGCGAGGTGATTGAAATCCTGGCGCGCGCAGCAACCAGCCAAGCGCCGAAAGTCTTGGGCACTTTTTACGGCCTGACGGTTGTCGAAGGGGAATCGTCGGTTCAGATCGGGTCGTATCTGACTGCGAAACTCAACGCCCATAGCGACGCCAACGGCACAGTCACCCTGACCTTTTCCGACATCCACTTCAACCTTGGGCAGTTGATCGGCAACTCTCAAGCCAAGCTCTTGGCCAAGATCAAACCGTTAGTCGATGCAGCGCAACAGTTGACGAGTCCGATCAAGGGGCTGCCAGGTTGGACTCACGACATTGGATTAGACAAGATCACCCCTGTTCAATTGCTTCGTTTGGCGGGTCGAGTGAACGAAGCCAATCAGATTGAAACCTTCGCGAAGACCATCGACGCCTTACAGGTCTTCGCTGCGTCGTTGAAGGGCGACGGTTGGGTCGAATTGGCCAACGGCGAGCTCACCGTGACCTTCGCCTCCGGCAGTTCCGTGCCTTCATCCGTCACCGGCAAGCTGATCGAGCTTGACGTCCTCCTCAAGCAGGTTGGCATCGATCCTCAATCGGTGAAGAACGTCCTCTCCATGCCTGCCTTGGAGAATCCACAGCAACTCGCCAAGTTGCTGATGGGCCAGTCCGTGGATCTCATCAAGTACACACTACCCGAGTTAACGATCAAGGCTCTCAAAGAAGATCTGCCCCTGGCGACCTTCCCGACCCCGATTCCCGCCGGTTGCATCCAGATTTCGTTGCACGCGGATCTTTCATTTAGCGCCAAGGCGTCCGTGGTCTTCAACTCCTCGGGCTTGGAGTCCGGCGACATAGCCAAGGGACTCTCTCTGCAGGACGCGCAGCTCAGCGCGACCTTCAACGTCGGCCTCTCGGGAACCTACTGGCAAGCGTTCGTGATTGGCTACCGCGTGACTGGGAAGATAGGTTTTCTGGTCGAGGATTTCCAGTCCCCGGTGACGGTCCGGAGCGTCGAGCGTGGAATGGTCAGCCCTTTCGCCGACAAAGAGGCGTTCACGCAGTTTCTCCAGACGCTGAAGAACAATCTTCCGGGCAGCCAGGAGCCCAGCTCACGCCAGGAGTTTCTGATTAGTGTGGGCGTCGGGCTGTCGCAGAAATGGAAGATAAGTCCCGGCACGATCGCGACGGTTCTCGGCAAGGATCTTGGGGTTTCCCTCGTCAATGTTGCCCAAGCCCTGTTGAGGGTGAACAGCGACCTGAGCGTGGTGGCCGGTGCTCTCTTTAACGTGACGACAGATCCAGTGCCCGTTGCCAAAGCTCTGTGGAGCGTGACCAGCGATCTGGGCCAGGTAGCCAAGGCGCTCTACAGCAATGGTGTTACAGCACTGGGGCCGCTGACCAAGGCACTCTACGGCTTGACGGGTAATCTGGGACAGGTCGCGGGGGCTCTGTACCAGGTGACGAAGGACGTCGGCGAAGTAGCGAAGGGGCTTTGGACCGTCACGAACGATCTGAATCAAGTCGCCAAGGCGATCTACAACAACGCCAGCAAGGACCTGGTGCCGCTTGCCAAGGCACTATGGAACGTCAAGAAAGACCTCTACCGTGTAGCGGAGGCTCTGAACACCCGTGCGGGCGCCGACCTGAACGTCATCGATACCGCCAAAGCCCTCAGCAGTATCGACCGCGACTTGATACGATTGGCAAAAGCACTTCGCTACGGAGCCGGCAACGGCCCCTACGATGTTGCCAAGGGTTTGTGGAGCGTCGACGCCAATCTTCTCAAGGTGGCCCAAGCCCTCAAGCAGGCCAGCTTCAGTGGCGTCGAGATTGCAAAGGCAATTCTGAGCTCCAAGGGCTTGGATCGGAGCGTGACTGAAGGGGCTCGCGCGCTGTACAACCGTAGCGGCGCCGATCTCAGCGTTTACGACACTGTGAAAGCCCTCTGGAGCGTGACGACGAACGTCTACGACGTAGCCAAGGCCCTGGACAGCAGCAAGGGGGCCAACCTTAGCATCTACAATACCGCCTGGGCGCTCTGGCAGGTCACCAAGGACTATTTCAAAGTCGCCAAGGCATTGTACAGCTCGAAGGGGGCCGACCTCAGTGGTCTGAATACGGCCAAGGCGCTTTGGTTCGGCGGCATTGGCATTAACACGCGCGAGCTGGTCAGCGCCTTATATTATGGACACGGCGCCGATCTCAGCCGATGGGAAACGGCGAGGGCGATTTGGAATTGCGGCGCAGGCCTGAATTCTTATCAGATTGCATGGGCACTATACAAGGGAACCCCGATGGGATATGGCGAGGTTGCCGAAGTGCTCTATCGATCGCGCGGCCTCAACTTCAGCTTCAACACAACCGTGAGCGCCCTCTACTACGGCATCGGCGGCATCACCTGGGACCGGGCATGGCGGATCGTCAAGGCGATCTGACGTCGTCCCCAGGTAGACGCTCCTCGTTGCACATGGCCCGCGCAGGTGCGCGGGCCATGTGGGGACGGGCAGTTAGCCCGCGTTGCGCACATCTTGGAAAATCGTTAGTTTTCCGAGGCTCTTTCCCGGACTTTTCGGTCGCAAGTCGTCATTTGATGGTAGTGGAAACCCGAATCTCGCGATGTAGTGGAAACCTATTTACTTGAATCGACCGGACCGCCGCGGCATGCTGCACGCCGTCGAGTAGAGTCGGGGCGCACTGCATGAAACGAAGCTGGATAACGCAAGGTCCTTTAAGCGTCTGCGAGACGCACTGGTAGCACCGTGTTTCCCCGA
>JBGTDH010000497.1:0-9578 GCA_041748435.1 Pirellulales bacterium | reverse complement strand
GCGCCGCGGGATCGATGCCGGAGTTGCCGACCCACTGGGCCACCAAAGCATGCAGGCCTGCCTCATCCAGAGACTCACCGTCAAAGGGCGTGAACACCGGCTCCGGCCGATACCAAGCGACGGCCGGCCCCAACTCCATGCGGCCGGTCGTGCAGTTGCGGAGCACGCGGGCCTGCGACACCAGCGCGCAGGTGGTGGTCGATCCAATATCCAGGCCGAACAACCACACCGTATCGCCGCCGGTCGTCATGCTGAATTTGTATGCCGTGCCCGGCACCGTGTCCAACGACGCGAACATCGCCCGTAGCGGCCGAGGCGACCCGCAGCCCGCCCGGATAGATTGCAAGTTTGTGCAATCGATCACCGCGCGATCAGCACCGATGCTAATCCCGCAACCGGAGCGTTGAAAAGCCTTCCAGCGAATACCGATCACCGAGCGCACCATAAATAGGTAGCAAGCCCTGCACAAACCGGTAGACTGAACGCAGTCGTTCGGCACCTCGTTTTGTTTTTGTGAGTTCACAATGTCCATTCCCCAGCCGATCGCTAACCAGCAGACCGTCGGCAACATAGGCCTGTTCTACGTTTGCTATCGTCTTTCTCGAATGGGCTGGAATGTCATGCCCACGGCACGAAACGCCAAGGGGATCGACATACTGATCTACAGCCAAGACGCCTCGCAAACGCGAACTGTCCAGGTGAAGACGCTGTCCAAGGGAAGCCCAGTCCCTTTGAGCAACAAGCTCGATCATCTGTTCGCTGACTTTGTCGTCGTCTGCCGGCATGTTATTCGAGAAACCCCAGAGTGCTTCGTCCTGACGCCGGCCGAGATCCGCAAGTTAGTACACCGCGGCGAGAAGAACGGTAAGGTGAGTTTTTGGCTGCAGCCACGCGACTACGCTACTGCGGAGTTCCGGGAGAAGTGGGAGCGGATTGGGTCGGGACTCTCCTCAGAGGTCGCGCCGGAAGAAGAGAACGCCTAATCACGTTTGCCGCTAATGGTCGCCGCGGCAGGACTCGAACGCGGGATTGACAACTCTGCAGTATGGACTAGAATTATAGTCAATGCCGAAGCGACCCAAGTTCACGTTGTCTTTCGCGCCGGAAGCGATCGAGCACTTGGACTTGATCGAGTCTAAGTACCACGGGCTTCTTCGGCGAACGATCAACGAGCGGTTGACAAATACGCCGACGGAGGAAACTCGGAATCGGAAGCCTTTGGACCAGCCCGCTCCCTTCGGGGCATCCTGGGAGCTTCGCTGTGGTCCGGACAATCGCTTTAGGGTTTTCTACGAGGTCGACTCGGCAGCGCACGAGGTGCAAGTACTGGCCGTTGGCGTCAAAGATCGCAACCGACTATTGATCGGCGGAGAGGAGTTCGAGTCATGAGGATAGCCCCCTTGGCAGACGTGAAGGCTCGTTTGAGCGCCTATCTGGATGAATGCGGCGTGGAGGGCCCTGTCGTCATCACGCGCAACGGCAAGGCCGCCGCCGTGCTGCTCGTCCCCTACGATGACGATGACTTGGAACGGCTCCTCCTGGGGCGTTCGCCGCGTTTTCAAGCGATGCTTGACCGCTCCCGACAAAGCATCAAAGAGGGGAAGGGGTTATCCGAGAAGGCGTTCTGGGATGCCGTTCGCAAGCGAGCGCAAGAACGCAAAGCCGCCGCAGCGAAAAGCCGCCGAACCAAACGCTCTGGCAAATGAGGTCGCTAAAAAGCGCGAGCGCCGGAGATTAATCCGGTGCTCGCTGTTAGCGCTACCGTGATTTGGGTATGAGCTAAGCGATGATGTCTTGGGCCACGTTGCCGTAGACGTCGGTGAGGCGGAAGTCGCGGCCGGAGTAGCGGTAGGTGAGCTTCACGTGATCGAGGCCCATCAGGTGCAGGATCGTTGCGTGCAGGTCGTGGATGTGCATCTTGTTCTCCACCGCGGCGACACCGTGTTCATCGGTGGCGCCGTAGCGAATGCCCCCCTTGACACCGCCGCCGGCCATCCACATCGAGAAGCCGTTGCCGTTGTGGTCGCGGCCATCGGGGGTCTTCACGCCGGGGGTACGACCGAACTCGCCGCCCCACACCAGCAGCGTGTCCTTGAGCAGATCACGCTGACGCAGATCTTCGATCAAGGCCGCCATCGGTTGATCGATCGCGCGGCAGCTCTCGCCGAGGCGGTTCTTCAACTGGTTGTGATGATCCCAGCCCGTGCGGCAAACTTCCACATACCTCACGCCCGACTCCACGAACCGGCGGGCCAACAGGCATTGGCGGCCGAAATCGTCCGTGGATTTCTCGCCGATGCCGTACATGGCCAGCGTCGCCGCCGATTCATCGCGCGTGTCCATCAGCTTGGGCACGGCCGATTGCATGCGGAACGCAAGCTCGTAACTCTCGATAATGCCCTCCAGCGGCACGTTCACCGCATCGCGCTGCAAGCGCTCACGATTCATCCCCTGCACGAGATCCAATTGCTGCCGCTGCAACTCCTGGGACACGCGCTCGTTGCCGATGTTGGGAATGCTGCGGGAAGATTCCCCGTCGCCGCCGATGCGCGTGCCTTGATAGGCCGCGGGCAGAAACGCGCTGCCGTAATTCTGCGCACCGCCGACGCGCCCCGGGGGGTTGAGCGTGATGAAGCCTGGTAGGTCCTCATTTTCTGTGCCTAGGCCGTATTGCACCCATGCGCCTAGCGAAGGCCGCACGAATTGGAAGTTGCCCGTGTGCATCTTCACGCTGGCTTGCGGATGGTTCGGCAGATCGGTATGCATGCTGTTGAGCAGGCACAAATGATCGGCCTGCTTGGCAAGATGCGGGAAGAGGCCCGAGATGGGCAAGCCGCTCTCGCCATGCTGCTTGAACTCCCACGGAGAAGGCATGAACTTGCGGCTGGCGTTGTTGTTCCCCTGCATGCCGGCGGACTTGCCTTCGTCGACCGTCAGTTGCGGCTTGTAATCGAAGGTGTCGACGTGCGACGGACCGCCTTGCATAAACATGAAGATCACGCGCTTGGCCTTGGGGGCAAAGTGCGGCGCCTTGGCCAACAGCGGATTCTGCGATTCGGCCGCAGCCCGCTCCGCCATCAAACCGGCCAGGGCCAGATAGCCGAAGCCGCACGAGGCGCTGCGCAACATGTCGCGGCGGGAGAGCGGTTGCTGAGAGAAGCCGAACATAGGGGACCTCGGGGGCAGAGGAAAGGATGAAGGATGAACAAGTCTTCTCTAGTACACGTAGCGGAACTCGGCGGAGGCAAAGATGGCCTGGCAGACGCTGGACCAGGCAGAGCGGCGGGCCTCGTCGGCCTTGGCGCCTTCCGCTTCCAGAGAGTCTTGATACTGCGAAACGAACGCTAACACGCGTTGCCGTTCGGTGTCGGTGGCGGGACGGGCCAGGGCGTGTTGGTAGGCCAGATCGGCCCGCACCGCGTCGTCGCTGGAGTCGGCCAGCACGCGCTCGGCCATCCGCAGGGAGTGCTCCATCATGAACGAGCTGTTCATCATATAGAGCGCCTGCGTGGCTACGGTGGTCACTTCCCGCTGGCTCACAACCAGGCTTGGATCGGCCACGTCGAACACGCTGAGCATCTCCGGCACCACGCCACGGGGCAGAGGCAGGTAGATGCTCCGCACATTGCTGGCTTGGTGAAGACTATTTGTTTTGACATTGCGGCCGATCTCGCCGTTGCCAAGCTTGAGCACCAGCGAGCCCTCGGGACGATCGCGATCGAGCTGTCCACTGGAGGCCAACACGGAATCGCGAATGACTTCCGCGTCCAGCCGGCGTCGCGTGGCCCGCCAGACCAAGCGGTTATCGGGATCGACGTTGTAGCTCTGCTCGTTGTGCTGGCTGGAAAGCTGATACGTGCGGCTGAGTACGATATCACGAATGGCCCGCTTGACGGACCAGCCCTGCTCCATAAATTTCACGGCCAAATGATCGAGCAGCTCGGGATGACTCGGCCTGCCGCCGAGCTCGCCGAAATTATCGGCCGTGTCGACAATGCCCATGCCGAACAGGTGCTGCCAGATGCGGTTGACCATCACACGCGCCGTAAGCGGGTTTTGGCGACTGGTGAGCCACTCGGCCAGTTGCAGGCGTCCGCTGTGCTTGGCATCGATCTTGGGGGCCTCGCTGGTGAGCAGCACTTGCACGAAGCCGCGGGGCACGGCGGGACCAAGATCGTCGACTTCACCGCGGATGCAGATACGGCAATCTTCGGGACTCTTGGCTTCCCGCACGGCCATCGCCACGTCGGCGCCCTCTCCCGCGGCGGCGTCGTTGCCGGCGAGGCGCGCCTCGATCTCGGTCACGCGCTCCGTCAATTCTTTATAGCGCTTCTTGAGATCTTGCAGGGCCTTCTTTTCTTTTTTATTGGCCTCCGCCACTTTAGTGCGAATCTCGGCCAGTTCCTCTTGCGCGATCTTCAACTCCTGACGGACCTTCTTCTCTTGCTTGCCGGCCTTGCCCTCCAGCGCCGGCGCCGGCTCTGCCTCGGGCCTGGCCTCGGCCGGCTGCTCCGGACCCGCCAGCTTCAGCAGCGATTTCTGATCCCAGTTGCGGCTGCCGCGCGTCACGCCGGCGTACACCTGCGTGCTCTTGAAGATGCCGGCCAAGGCGTAGTAATCGCTCGAAGGAATCGGGTCGAACTTATGATCGTGGCAACGGGCACAACTGATCGTCGTGCCCAGCACGGCGCGGCCGACCACGTCAATCTGCTCGTCGACTTCGTCCATGGTGTATTGCAGCGCGACGCGTTCATTTACGCCTTTGGGACCCAGCGCCAGGAAGCCGGTCGCCACCAACAGGGCGTTGCGCTCGTCGTCGGCCTCGGCCGGCAACAGATCACCAGCCACTTGCTCCTGTAAGAAGCGATCGTAGGGCTTGTCTGCATTCACCGCATCAATGACCCAATCCCGATAGCGCCACGCATAGGGATACGGGATGTTCCGCTCTTTGCCCGTCGACTCCGCATAGCGGGCCACATCCAACCAGTGGCGACCCCAACGTTCTCCAAACTGCGGCGATGCCAGCAGCCGATCGACGACCATTTCATATGCCCGTGACGTTTTGTCGGACAGGAAGGCATCCACTTCATCCACCGTTGGCGGCAAGCCCGTCAGGTCGAGGCTGGCGCGGCGAATCCACGTGCGGCGGTCGGCATCACCGACCGGCTTGATCCCCTTGGCTTCCAGCGCGGCGAGGACAAAGCGGTCAAGATCCGTCTGCGGCCAAGCCTTGTTCTTCACCTGCGGCGGCTGAGTAGCCTTCGGCGGTTGAAACGCCCAGAACTGCTTGCCGGCCTCGATGTTGATCTCCTTCTTCACCGTGGGTGCTTTGCCGGCGCGGGGATCGGGAGCGCCCATCTTCACCCACTTCACGATGTCGGCGATCGCCGCCTCGGGCAGCTTGCCCTTGGGGGGCATCTCCAGACCTTCGTACTTGATGGCCTCGATCAGCAGGCTCTCTTCCGTATCGCCGGGCACCACGGCCGCACCTGATTCGCCCCCTTGCCGGATGCCCTCGCGGGTATCGACCAGCAGGCCCCCCTTTACGCTCTTCGATTTCGACGAGTGGCACTCGTAACAGTGCTGCACAAACAGTGGGCGAATCTTCTTCTCAAAAAACTCGACCCCCTTCCGATCTTCCTCCGCTCCGGCCTGGGCCGCCGTTAGAAATGTCATGCAACCGACGCAAAGAGCAACGACCCACCGTGCGGCCAACATAAGCGTAACCTTTTGTGCGATAGTAGCTTGCGACCAAAACTCCATCCGAAGAAGCGCTGCAAAACTTCTTGCCCGTGTACATGATGCGTGAAGTGGCTGAATTATTTCCGCCCCCCGACCGACTTTGGCCGCTTCTCGGATTCTCGGCTGGCCGGCTTCTCCGCGTCAGCCTGGGCGAGGTTTTGATTCCCGAACTCGGCGCTTGTATTCTTTTGCCCAGCGTTTGGCGATTTCGGGCACTCGGCGGACAACTTCCTCGCCAAACAAGACCTCGTCCACATAGCCCATATGCAGCATATCGATCAAGCGGCATAAATACGACCGGCCTTTGATCCACCATGTGTAGTGTGCATCGACCATCAGCAGGTGCTGTATATGTAGTGGTCTGGATTGCACACCCGCAAGTTTCAGCAAGGCCGCATCCAATTCCTCCAATTCCATTCCGTCGAGCAACGATTCGTATACTCCATCGGCAACGCGGCTGCCAAAGGTGGTCGTGTAGTAGTATTCTTTGATTTCCCAAACGGCCAGCGGATCGACCGGTCCGGGAAACGCACCATCGATCCGGCGTGCCAGCGTTCGGAACGGCTCGTTGTTGCGAGTGACTGTCGTTAATTCTTGAGGATTGTAATTGCAGGGAAGTCCGTGGATGTTCGACTCGATGAGCATGTTGATGATGCCCGTAAAATATGCCGGCCGCTTTTTTTCCAGGCTTTGCTTGTTCATCGGTGGCTTTGCCGTCGATTTCAACTCCTGTTGCAGCTTATGAAATAATTGCTCCGCCTTGGTCGCGTCCATTAGCGCCGGCTCTACGATGCGAGTCAAAACATCCGCTCGATAGTTGTAGTAACGTACGAGGAGTTTGCCCAAGTCCGTGGGACGCCCGCTCTCATTCATCAAGTGCTTGGACGTGAGATTGATCGACTCGAGAGCAACTTTCATTTCTTCGAGGGTGGGGACCTTGAGGGGACCCGGTTGACCCTGGACGCCCGCTTGGCGTTTCAATTTGACGGTGTAGCCAACCTTCTGGCTGATGGTTCGTATGTTCGCCCAGAATGCCTTCGGGAGGCCTACGAACTCTCGGTTCGGCTGCATAAGCGCAGTTGCTCCTCGAAGCGCGCGACGAGGTCGAGCAGGGACACTCCGGTTGCCTGACAAATCTGGCGCAGTTCGATGAGATCGAGGCGCCTCTCGCCCGATTCGTACTTGGAAACGAACGATTGTGGTTCGTGCAGGCGAGCCGCCAGGTCTTCCTGTCGCTGGCCGGCTCCCAACCGCAATTGACGGAGAACTTGTTGCAACGCTAATTGCTCGGCGGTAAAGATGCTTTTCTCCACAGGGCCAACAAATCACAGTTGACAGTGCATCCCAAAAAAGGATATTGGGGAGGGGATCTTACATTTGCTCTGAACGCTTGAACACAAGTCGAAGGGAGTCGCGATGCAGCCCACGTTACCGTTCCCCGAGGTGGAAGGACATTCCGGAGTCCGATCGGGAACGGTCGCCCCCTTCAAGACACAGTTGCTGAAATGGATTGGCAACAAGCAGCGGTTCGCGCATGAAATCGTGTCCCATTTTCCTTTGAGATTTGGCACGTACTTCGAACCCTTCTTGGGCAGCGGCGCGGTGCTCGCCACGTTGAAGCCGCCCGCGGCCCTCGCTTCGGATGCGGCCGCGCCCTTAATTGAAATCTGGCAGGCGATGCAGGACGACCCCAAACAACTCAAGGCATGGTACGCATCCCGCTTCGAGAGAACGCAAGCGATGCCCGCGGAGGTTGTTTTCGAAGAGGTCAAGGCGTCGTACAACACGCGCCCGAATGGGGCAGACCTACTCTACCTCTGCCGCACGTGTTACGGCGGCGTGGTGCGGTTTCGCAAAGCGGACGGCTATATGTCGACACCTTGCGGCGTCCATAAACCCATTTCGCCAGCGTCGTTTGCCGCGCGGGTCGATGAGTGGCGTCGCCGTTGTCGGGGCGCCGTGTTCGTTCACTCGGATTACGAACCGATGATGCAACAGGCCCAGCGCGGTGACTTGATCTATTGCGATCCGCCCTACTTGGACACACAGGCCATTATCTATGGTGCGCAGTGCTTCAGTCTTCCCAGGCTGTTGGAGACGATCCACGTTTGCAAATCGCGGGGCGTGTACGTCGCGCTTTCCATCGATGGCACCAAGCGATCTGGCAATAAGCTCTGTGATGTTCCCATTCCGGAGGGCCTTTTCGAGACGGAGGCACTTGTCAATTGTGGACGATCGATGCTGCGGAGGTTTCAGATGGCCGGACAGACTCTCGAAAGCGAAATCGTGGCGGACCGGCTCCTCCTCACCTATCCGCTTCAGCGGTTTTGACAAGTCGCGCAAGTTAAGTAAATTCCTTGCAATCCGGAGGGAATCTCGCAGAATAGCTGCACATCTTCGATTGGCCTACCTGCCGGGTGCTCTATGACAGACCCCTCGTCGCGCGATGACGCGCTGCCGTCTCCACAATCAGCCTTGGCATCCGGCGCGCGCCAGGCGGCGGACCGCAACCTGTTGTTCGGTATTCTGGCGCTGCAGAACAATCTGATCGACCGGCGCGCGCTGGTTCGCGCTTTCGACGATTGGGTGGCCGACAAGGCGCGCGGTCTCGATCAGTTGCTGCTGCGGGAGGGCGCCATCACCGCAGCCGAATCGGAGTTAATGAACGCACTGGTCGATCGCCATTTAGCCCGACATGGCGGAGATCCGCAGCAGAGTCTGGCCGCGCTCAGCTCGATTGGCGCCGTTCGCGAAGACTTAAACCGGATTGCCCGGGCAGATGCCGACGTTCAGGCCAGCCTGGCAGCCGTCGCCAGTCCAGACGCACCCAGGACACTCGCGAACGCAGACGCCACATGGCCCGCCGCCGAAGCCTCTCCCGGTGGTCCACGCTTCCGCATCCTGCACCCGCATGCCAAGGGGGGCGTGGGCGAAGTGTACGTGGCCGAAGACACCGAACTGAATCGGGAGGTGGCGCTGAAGCAAATCCAGATTCAGCACGCCGATCGGCCGGATGCCCGCGCAAGGCTCAAGCTGGAAGGGGAGATCACTGGCGGCCTGGAACACCCCGGCATTGTGCCCGTGTACGGCTTGGGAACCTACGCCGACGGGCGACCGTTCTATGCGATGCGCCTGATCCGCGGGGACAATCTGCAGGAGGCCGTCGACCGTTTTCATAGGCCGACCGACAAGAGCGGCCAGAAGGAGATTCCTTCCTTCTTAAGCCTGGACTTTCGCAAGCTGCTGGGCCGGTTCATCGATGTTTGCGATGCCATGTCTTACGCGCACAGCCGCGGCGTGCTGCACCGCGATCTGAAGCCGGGCAACATCATGCTGGGCAAGTATGGCGAAACGCTGGTCGTCGATTGGGGGCTGGCTAAGCCATTGCAGCGGCGGGCGATGCCGGAGGCGCCGGCGCTACAGGATGAACACACTTTATATCCGGCAGCGGGCAGCGGCTCCGCCCCCACGCTCGCCGGCGTGCCGTTCGGTACGCCCGCCTTCATGAGTCCGGAGCAGGCCGCCGGACGATTGGATCAACTCGGCCCGGCCTCGGACATCTATAGCCTAGGCGCGACGCTCTATTATTTACTCACCGGGCAGGCCCCCTTTGGCAACGACAATGTGGAGACAACGCTGCGCCGCGTGCGTGCGGGGGATTTTGCCCCGCCACGAAACATCGACGCTGCCGTGCCGGGCGCCCTCGAGGCGATCTGCCTCAAGGCCATGTCGGTCGACCCCGGACGCCGCTACCGCTCGCCTCAGGATCTGGCCAATGATATCGAGCATTGGCTGGCCGATGAAGCAATCGCGATGCACCGCGAGCCAGCCGTCGC
>JBGTDH010000496.1:0-3842 GCA_041748435.1 Pirellulales bacterium | reverse complement strand
GCCCAGCGGCAGATCGAGAACTTTGGCCGCCTCGCCGGAACTCAAGGCAATCTCGCCGGCGCCGCCCGTGCCGCAAGCGAGGTCGCCGCTGGGGAGCCAATAGTGCTTGTCCTTGGGCAAGCAGGGGCAGTACACCACATTCACCGCGCCGCGCGGAATGCCGGGGGTCCAATTCCCTGCCGGGAACGGCGTGGCTAACACCACCAGCAACCGGCTGAACATGCTTACTTTGCTCAGGCGAACCTGCATCTCTTCCTTGCTCACGCCCGCGGGCACATCGGCCAACGCATCCAGAGCGGTAAGCAGGCGCTGCAAGTCTTCCTTCGCTACGGGCTGACCTTGCTGCACGCGCACTTTGACGATGGTCCACAGATTCGTCACCTCGGGACTGGCCACCAGAACAATCCAAGGCTCCATCTCGAGCACAATCTGCTGCGTGCGCGCTCTCGCGACTTCGGCCAACAGTCCGTAGCACGGCTGCGGCATCAGCTCGCCCAGCTTGAATCGCGCATTGGAACGCAGCGCCACAATCTTCTCCAGCGGCTGCACGTTCGGCTTCACCGCCACCGGCACCACGGGCAGGGGCTTCGGCGCCGGCTGCACGGGTTGCAGCGCTACGACCGGGCGCGGCTTCACCGGAATATGAATCTGCGGCTGATGCGTGTGTCCATGCGGCCGCATTCCGCCGCCCGGATGAATGTTAATGCCGAATCCACCCCCGCGATGCCCGTCGTGCCCGTGATTACCTCCCATGTTGAACCCGCCGCCGTGGCGGCCACTGCCCATGCCGAAGCTCAATCCACCGCCGCCGCCTCCCATGCCGAAGCTAAAACCTGATCCTCCGCCGCCGCCAAACCCACCGCCGCCAAACCCACCTCCACCGAATCCGCCGCCGCCAAATCCGCCACCGCCGGCCAGACCTTGCTGGGCCAGCAGCGAACACAAGAATAAGGCGCCGCACGCCATCACGGATCGTCGTTCCATAGCAAGACTCCTGAAGTTGTTGCGAGGTTTTCGGATCTCCGCCAGAGAGCGACTGCGAGCGCGATACACAGGCGGAGTGCAAGAGAATCCGAATTGGCGCTGAAAAACGGACAGGCCCGCACAAAATTCTGTCCGAATTCTTTTTCAGAACCGGATATCATGGTGAACCCGTCGCCATAGAGCCTTGCCAAGGGCCGCCCATGTTTCGCAGCTTGCCATCGTTCTTAATCTGCATCGCTTTGCTCGCTGATTGTGCGATCTCTCACGCGGGCGAGCGATATGCCTTTCTCGTTGGAGTGCGGCAGTACGACAAGACGCAGCTCAATGCGTTGCAATACACAGAGAACGACGTGACCCGCCTGGCCGCGGTGCTGCGGCAAGGGGGCTACAATCCCGCCAACATCGTGTTGATGACGCAGACGGTGGGCGCCGATGAGACGCGCCTCTTGCCAATCGCCAAGAACATTCGCAAGGAGCTGGGCCTCTTGCTCCGCGAAGTCGATAAGAGCGATTCTCTGCTCGTGGCCTTCTCCGGGCATGGCGTGCAGTTCACGGCCGAAGGCGACTCGTACTTTTGCCCGGCCGATGCCGATCTTAGCGATCGCGAGACCCTGGTGCCGTTGGCCGACGTGTATCAATCTCTGCAAACGTGCAAGGCCAGCGTGAAGGTGCTGCTGGTTGATGCCTGCCGCAACGATCCACTCTCCAGCCTGGCGCGTTCGCGCCGCATTGTCGATCTGGAGACGCTTTCCCGTCAGCCGCCGCGCGAGCCGCCCGGGGGGATCGCCGCGCTGTTCAGTTGCTCCAAGGGGGAGCAATCGTTCGAGCATCCGCAACTGAAGCACGGCATCTTCTTCAACTTCGTCATCCAGGGACTCTCCGGCAAGGCAGATCTGGACAAGGACCAAGAGATCACGCTCACCGAGCTTGAGCAGTACGCCGTCAAGGAAGTGCAACGCTATGCTCGCCGCGAGCTCTCCACAGCGCAAACTCCGGAGCGGCGCGGCGAAGCGCGCGGCCTGCTGACCTTAGCCACCGCCGCCACGCCGAAAGTTCCCTTCATTCCCCAGGTGCCGCCGGCCCCCATCCAGGAAACACGTCCCGGCCAGGTGATCGAGAATTCGCTCGGCATGAAGCTCGTTTCGATCGCCGGCGGCGAGTTCACGATGGGGTCCACGCCCGCGGAGGTCGACCATGTCCAGCGGATCGACCTTAACTTCAAGAAGCAATACGCCGAGAGCGAGCTGCCGGCCCATCGGGTGCGGCTGAGCAGCCCCTTTTTGCTCGGGATGTACGAAGTGACGAAGGGGCAGTTTACTCGCTTTGTGAAAGAGCAGCGTTACCAGACCGATGCAGAGCGGGACGGAATCGGCGGCACCGGCTATGGCCCGCAAGGGCCGATCGAAGGTCCCAAGCCGCAGTTTACCTGGCGCCAAACCGGCTATGCCTATGAGGACGACCAGCCCGTGGTGAATGTCTCGTGGAACGATGCACAGGCGTTCTGCAAATGGCTCAGCGCCTTCGAGGGCCGCGAATATCGCCTGCCGACGGAAGCTCAATGGGAGTACGCCTGCCGGGCGGGCAAGCAGACCCTCTATCATCACGGCGACGACCACGAAGAGCTGGCCTTTTGGTCCATTGTAGCTCCCGCGGCGAAGTCGAAAACTTCACGCCCGATCTTCCCGGCGCGGATCGGCAACTCGCGCAGCAATGCGTTTGGCGCCTGCGACCTGCACGGCAACGTGCAAGAGTGGTGCGCCGATGTGTTCTCCAAGAGCTACTACGCCACTTCACCTGCCACCGATCCTACCGGCCCCGCCACCGGCCTGCAGCGCGCCGTGCGAGGCGGCAACTTCGAGATCTCCGTCGGCCACTGCCGCTCGGCCAGCCGCGTGGGCCGCGGACCCACCGGCCGCTCGTGCTCGCTCGGCTTTCGCGTGGTCTGCGTGCAGTAGATAAAGACCTACTCGAAGAACGGAAACAACTCTTTGAGATCGGCCGTCGTGGGTCGGCGGCCGTACTCGCAGATCTCGAACGCTTCCGCGAACTTCACTTTCTCTCCCCGTTCCTGACCGTACCATTTGACGAGCATCTCCCGGTTCTTGGTGGCCTCTCCACTTTGGCGAGATTCCCACCGCTCGCGGAGCCAGGCCTTGCGGCCTTTCACATCGCTGGCCGGAGGGACGCTCCGCACATGTTCGGCGCTGCCATTGGCGCCTCCTTCATAGTGTTGCGATTCCAATTCGTGAATCGCTTCCAGCTTCTGGTCGAACACATCGTCCACAGAGACGGCCACATCGGCCACAAACGGATACGGCCGCTGAAAGCCATCGCTGGAGAACAGGAACACGGGATTGCGCTTCAGCGGCGGAGTGTCGGGACAGAAGAACGGAACCGTGACCATGAACGCGGCGTCCTGCACCAGAATGCCCACGTAGCGATGATCGGGATGATAATCCCAGGGGCGATGCGAGATCACCAGGTCGGCCCCCCAATGCCGGATCACACGGGTAATCTTCTGCCGATTCTCCAGCGTCGGGAGCAGTTCGCCGTCGTGAATATCGAGCACCTCGGACGTCACGCCCAACTTCTTCGCGCACGCCGCCGCCTCTGCCGCCCGCCGCTGCGCCAACGGACCGCCGGCCATCTGCCAGTGTCCGATATCGCCATTGGTGACGGAGCAGAGCTTGACGTGATGCCCCAGCTTGGCCCACTTGGCCGCGGCGCCGCCGGCCTTGTACTCGGCATCGTCCGGATGCGCGCCGAATACAATGATCCGCAACTTGCCATCCGCCGGCGGCGTGTTGGCCTGCGCGAAGGTGACGAATGACCGCGGCGATTGAGCCTGCACGGCGAAC
>JBGTDH010000495.1:0-8603 GCA_041748435.1 Pirellulales bacterium | reverse complement strand
CGATGTACAAGCTCACCACTTTGCAGTGCGGGTTGTGCGTGCGGCCGACAACGCTGTAGCCCTCGATAAACTTGGTGATGATGTCGTCGGCGTGCGAATACCTGAAGTAAGCGGTCGTAATGGCGGCGATGCGCTTGGCCGGACCTACCGGCTTGGGCAACCCGTCGGTCGGCAGCACCACGCGCGGCTCCGGCAATGCCTGGCTCTGTTGTATCCAGGCGTCGGCATCGTCGGCTGCCCGCGCATGCGGGTCCGAGACGCCCGGCAATTGGCATAGCGCCACGCCCGCCGCTCCAACCGCCGCTCGCGTCACGAACGCTCGACGGGAATAGGAATCCTGGTCTAACATCGTGCATCTCCAAAATCGCTCGATAGACGGACCTGCCCCGTCCGGTTACTGTAACTTCTCCCGAGCGAAACGGTCTCAGAAAACTCTGATGGGAGGGTCCCTCACGTGGTTGGCAGGCTGCTTAAGGAGAAACTCGTTGAGGGGGAGACGGTGTATGGCACCTTCTTCCAGCACATGGTCTCGCCGGCATTCGTCGATTTCCTGCCGGAAGGGGCGCTGGATTTCGTGATTGTGAGCGCCGAGCACAACGCCTTGGACCTGGCGGAGTTTCTGCCCATCAAATATGCGCTGGCCTCGAAGGGAATTGCCTGCCTGGCGCGCATCCATAGCCGCGAGTCGGACGACGTCTCGAAAGCCTGCGACTCCTTCGATGGCGTCGTGGTGCCGTATGTGGAGGACGTCGAGCACGCCAAGCGCCTAGCGGCGGCCGCCGTCTATCGCCCGCTGAAAGGGCAGGCTCTGGAGCGCGTGCTCTCGAACGGCGCCTGGCCCAGTGCCAAGACCCGGCAGTATGTCTCCGAGGTAAAATGCCGTGACACGGTGTTTGTGCCCATGATCGAATCGGTGCTGGGGGTGGAGAATCTCGATGCCATTTGCTCGATCCCCGGCGTGCATGCCGTGTTCGTCGGACCCAACGATCTCACGGTCAACATGGGCATCCCCAACGAGTACGACCATCCCGATTTGCTGGCCCTGCTGAAGAAGATCATCGACACGGCCGATGCTCACCATGTCGCCGCCGGCTGCTGGTTCGGCAAGCGGGAGCAGGCCCTGCGAACCATCCGCCAAGGCGCGCGGTTCGTAGTCTTCTCCAACGACTCGCTGCTGTTGAAAGAGACCATGCAGGAGAATTTTACGCTGCTGCGTAAGCGATAAGACTATCCAGGCCACTACCTGCGACGCCGCAGTAGCCGCGCGCTAAAACCCGGTAGAGCCAATCAATCAAGTGGCAAGGACGCGGCATGCTGATACTGCCGATTCTGCTGGCATTCAAGGGGCGTCCCCACTTGCGTGAGCAAAAAGATAATCATGAGCCACTTCAGCTTTTCATTGAAGTGGTAGAGGGATAAACCAACCTCATCAGACCAAGCGAGCGGAGTTCGATGAATGATATGCTCTAGAAGCTCCATGATCTTACTGCCTGCGGCACCTGGATCTTGAAACAGGTCGCCTCCCTTATCAAATTGACCAAGCATTGATTCGAACGACAGCCTCCAATCGTCAGGATTCCAGGAGCGAGCATTGCCGTTAATCGTTCGATACAATGCCATCATCGAGTATGCAGTGTTTTGAAACCGTACATCGACGAAGTCGTCCCGGCGATAGAAGTTGACATTAAAGAAAGGTGCAAGGATCTCCGGATAGCGGCTCGAAAACTGTAACCAACTATCGATAAGCTGGATCGGATCCTGAATGTCGGTTAGCCCAAAAAGCCTGTCCGACTCCTTCGGTGATTCTAGCGGTGGTCCAGAAATCATCGCCCCCAATTCTTCGACTTCCTCTTCGCTATCAATTGGAGTGAGCCGACACGATTCAAGACCAGCGTTGGAGACCAAGGCCATTGCTGCCAGGTTCCGAAGTGGAAAGACGAAATCGGCATGAATATCTTCACTGGTTCGGGGCGACGCAAACTGCATCTTAACCTCCGGACGCTCGGTGATGGTCCAGTCGCCATATCGTTTGAATGAAGCATTTCCGTTAATTCCAATCGCAAGAGAGCCTTGCTTGATGTCACCCCTAATTGGCTCAGGCTGTCTATATTCGATTCGGATGCCTTTCTTATCTTCCAGTATCCCATGAGTTGTGCCTGTCAATCCGACCCAAACCGGCAGGCCAGCAAATCGAATGCGTGCTCTAAAGAATGTGAAATCTTCTAAGTGTGCCCCGATGTATGCCCGGCCCGCGTGATACGACTCTCTCGGCGGCAAACCAGCAGCCATTTTGAGTTGAACTGCAAAACAATCACGAAGCGAGACTTTCGAACCATACGGACATTCCCATAGGGCACCGTGTACGACGGAGAATCTCTTATCGTCTAAATCCTTCGAGTCGCTCAGACCGCCAAGCAGTGCCAGCTTGAGGCCGTCGTCGGGAGAAAAATCGAGAGTTCCAGCAACTCGCCGACCTTCAGCGCCGGGAATCCACCACATTCCATGGGAAGAGAAAGCTTGCATTGTCGCTTTAGGCAGCAGCCACAAATTGTCGTATACGAGGAGCAGCTTTGGACAATGAACCGTACTCCAGCCACTCTTCGATCATGTCGCAGGCTTCAATAATCGACTCCTGGTAGAGTGGACACGTAATCACTAGCTCATCTAGTTCCTCTGGCTCCCCTTGAGCGAAGACATCAAACCAGTAGTTGACCTCACGAGCCGCGTAGTCATCTTGAATGATTCGAACCGCTCGCCTCCTGCCATGACTAACTGCTGAAAAAACCGGGTTGCCGTCTCTCAACTTTGTGCCGTTTCCCAGAGTCGCATCGATCCAAGGTGTTTGCCAGTCAAACCATTGCCCTGTGCGCTCGACAAGACGACCCCAGCGATGTTCCCATTGCTGCTGGAGACTATCGTATTGTACGGGATCGGCGAGGTTTTTGATTATCTTAATCATCGCCAACGCTCTCACAGATTCGACCTTTTTGAACTTCCAAATCGACACGAATTGAGGTCTTGTTCAGCTTCTGTTTGGGAGATGACCGTTTTCCGAAACCCACTCCGCCCGCCTTTGTAATCACAATGAGGTAAGCCTCTAGCTCATTAAAACCGTCCGATCGATCTGCTAGCTCGGACGCCGTGAGCTTCGCTGTAAGGCTTTCCACGAAGTGTTGCATTTCTCGCAATGAAGGTGGCGTGTCTCGATTCCAAGCCACGGACTTTTCGGTATCATCGCCTTGAGCTTGAATACGACCACGATGGCTTCCTTGTTTCTGCTTGGACATGGCAGCTACCGACCGCACCTGCGACGATCACTATTCTGCCGAAATCAAGTCTATGTTACCATAGGCGACCCAGCCTGGCAACGCAAGCCATTATGCAGAAATGACTTATGCGGATCCAACTGATTCTGTCTGATCTGCTTCAATTGCGTTCGTGGGCGGCGGCGATGACTTGCTCGAACACGGCGAAGTCGGCATCCTTCTTCCAAAAGAGGCGCAGCCCATTCGCTCGATTGAGGACACCCGTTGAGAGGGAACCGACGACCGCAATAACGATGCGGATGACCGGGCGCGGAGGTTCGACGAAACCCAGAAGGTTCTTAACTCCCCGACCTTGTCAACGCCGAACTTGCACCTAATGAAGGGTATTGACAACGCCCATGACATACTATACATATGTATAAAAACTCGCTCTCTCCGCCAAGGTTTGCGGGTTTGCGCGCCCGGACTTGTTCGGTGGGGGATGAAACGGCTCCTCGCGCGACTACCCACTTGGAAAGGGCGACGAATTTCGGGACTGTGGCCGGCCAAGAATGCCCCGATAATCCCGAGATTCGAGGAGGAGGAGCGAGAAAACAGGCATTTTCCGATTTCGATCAATGGTCCGGAAATTCGGAGTGGGATCAATCCGAGGATGGCTTTGGCCGATGGCGTGTTTCCACCGGCGGAACGGGAATGGTATCTTTGAGCGCGTCGAACTCCGTCGCCGGATCATTGCTTCAGGAAAATTTGCTATGCAGATCGTCGTACTCCTCGCGGCGTTGCTGATCTCGAAGTTGGCCATCGCGGCCGATGGTTGGCCGCAACTTCAGGGCGATGCTTTGCGGTCCGGCAACGCGCCGCATGCCACACTGCCGGCCCACTTGGGATTGCTCGGCGCCGTGCCTTTGACCGATGGCATCTACGCCTCGCCCGTTGTGGCCGAGGGGCGGGTGTTCGTGGTCGATGGGTCGGGAGTCGTCGCCGCCATCGACACGGCCACGCTGCAAGTCGTGTGGAAGTTCGCCACGCGCGGTGGAGCGGGCAACTGCAACAACGTCTCTACGCCCGCCATCGCCGGGGCGAATCTGCACGTCGGAACAACGGCCGGTTACTACTACGTGCTCGATCGCGCCACGGGCAAACTCGTGCGCGAGATCGATTGCCAGGAGCCGATCTTCTCCGCGCCGGCGGTTGGGAACGACCGCGTGTACTTTGCCACGCTCGGGGCGCGCGTGCATGCGGTCGAGTTCGATGGCCAGCCCGTGTGGAACTGGGACTTCGTCAAGGAGGTTGTGGGATTCGAGGGAGATCGCTGGAGCGGAGAGGCGTGGCTGGCCCACCGGGGCGATCGCGTGAACTGGAAGGATCATTTTGTCTGCTCGCGCGACATCTGCCTGGTGGGGAAGACCGTGGTGATACCCGCCGGCGGCCGCACGGTGTTTCTGCACGACGCCGGGAGCTCGGCTCAGCTCGGCGTGGTGGGCGAAATTCCAACGTACGACGGAGCCGAGTATCCTGCCACGTTCGGCCAGAGCGCCGATGCGGCCGGCAACGTGTACGTGCAATGGCATCGCCGAGACAACGCCGGGCGCGTCGAGATCCTGTGCCTGACCGACGACAAGGTGCAGGCCGCTTTCGTGCCGGGTACGCAGACCGCCATTCATCTGCCCGGCCTATTGAGCCTGGCTGCGGTGAGCATTCGTAATGGCGATGTCTATCGCGTGCGGCCGGAGCAAGGTCTCGGCCTGTGCCGGCACGCGGCAGGTCAAGAGAGCCCCCAAGTGCTGTGTGCGGCTGGTTCGATTTGTCCGCCGATGCTTACGCGAGAGCATGCCATCTACGGCGGGTTAGACGGCAAGCTGTACGTGACGCCGCTCGCGGGTGGCGAAGCGTGGTCGTTTCGCACGGCCTTCGATGCCCCTCTTACCGCGGCAGCAGCGGTGGCCGACGAGCGGATCTTCGCTCCGTGCGAAGACGGCTACCTGTACGTGCTGGGCGCCAAGGGCGCGGCGGCTCTGCCGACGAAGGATCTCGGCGTGTCGCAAATCCGCAGTCCGCTTTCCGGCGCGCTGAGCGGCTCGAAGTTCGATTGGTACACCAACTACGGCGATTTCGCCGGCACGAATGCCAACGAGCAAGGTTTGAAGCCGCCCCTGCGGATGCGTTGGGCGCGGCGATTGGAAGGAACGGTCAAGCATCTGCCGGTGTGCGGCGGCGGCCGGCTCTACACGCACACGGCGGAGGGTCAGGTCATTGCGGTCGAGCAGGACACGGGCCGGCTGTTGTGGCGGCGTTACTGGCCCGATGTGTATCTGTCGTTCACATCGCCCCTGTATACCAACGGTAAACTGCTCGTGCCGCAAGCCGGCATGAAGCGCTCCCTGGTGCGGTGCCTGGACGCCGCCACGGGACGGATGTTGTGGGAGGCGCCTTTCACGGGCTCGCCCAGTTGGAGCCGGCAATTCCCGCCGCTGGTGCATGGCAACGTGGCCATCTACGCCTCCGGCTCGGGCGAGTACGCGGCACAGGGAACGGAGAAGCCGTACACGTTCAAAGGCACGCCGCAGGCTGCGCCGAACAATGCCGAAGTGATGAGCTGGATCTACTCCAACGACAATCCGTATTATCCCAAGGACAATCGCCCGCGCGTGTGGGCCTGGGACCTCGACACCGGTCGCATCGTCTGGGAGCGTGACTTTTCCGAGCACGGCCGCGGCGGCAACGATTGTGGCATCTGCCTGCTGGACGGCAAGCTGTTCTATTCCACGTTTTTCGGTTACTCCGCCAGCCAGCGTGCGCGGCGGGGTCTGCCCCTGGAGAACAACGGCCTGACGGCGTGCCTGGACCCCGCCACGGGCCAGACGATCTGGCAGACGAGCAAGTATTATGTGACGGCCAAGTGCACACTCTCCGGCCGCGACGGACGGATTTACATCGGCGGATTCAACCCGGCTAAGGAAGACACGAAAGACCGCTTCGTGTGGTGCCTGGATGCCAAAGACGGCTCGCTGGTGTGGCAATCGGAACCGGTCACGTCGGCGCTGAACGTGGTCACGGTGGGCCAGGACTTCATTTTCTCCAATGCCCTGCGCGGCCGCGGCAATGTGTTCGATCGCCACACGGGCAAAGTGGTGGGCAGCGTGGGGCACAACTATGCCTGCTGCCGGTTCACCATGTCGGGACCGTACATCCTCGGCGCGAACATGGATATGATCGACCTCTCCCGCGACGGCAAGCTGGTCTCGACAGGCCCGGCGATCGACTCACGCGAATGCTTGGGGGCCGTCGTTTCCAACGGCCGCATCTTTTACACTTCGCAGGCCAGCGGGTTTGTGGTCTCGCAGACGTATGGGCAAGAGGGCGAGACCGTGCCGGCGGTGTGGGAGCGACGGTGAGCTGGTCTGATTCTTCATGAGGATTCGTGATGCGTGTGATTTTTGAGCCCCATCAGCAGGCGGTGGCGCGCACCGCGGCGCAGTTTGTGGCCGATCTGGTGCGGCGCAAGCCGAACTGCGTGCTCGGACTTGCCACCGGCAGCACCCCGCTGGGCATGTACAACGAGTTGATCCGCCTGCATCGCGAGGATGGCCTGGATTTTTCGGGCGTGGCGACGTTCAACCTGGATGAATATGTGGGGTTGGGGCCCGACCATCCGCATAGTTATCGACGGTTTATGCAGACCAGCTTGTTCGATCATCTGAACATCGCGCCGGCCAACACGCATGTGCCCGATGGTCTGGCCAAAGACTTCGATAGCTTCTGCCGGCTGTACGAACAGGCGATTCGCGATGCGGGAGGCATCGATCTGCAAGTGCTGGGGATCGGCACCGACGGCCACATTGCCTTCAACGAACCCGGCTCGTCGTTGGGCAGCCGCACAAGGCTCAAGACGCTGGCGCCGGAGACCATTCAAGACAACGCCCGGTTCTTCGGCAGTCCGGAGGCCGTGCCGCGGCTGGCGGTGACGATGGGGGTGGGCACCATTCTGGAGTGCCGCCAATGCCTGCTGCTAGCCACGGGCGAATCCAAGGCTAAGGCCATTCGCAACACGGTGGAGGGTCCCGTCACGGCCCAGGTCACGGCCAGCGCCCTGCAACTGCATCGCGACGTGATCGTGATGGTGGATGAAGAGGCCGGCCGATTGCTGGAACGGCGAGACTATTACCGCCACGTGGAGCAAGCCCAGCGGCTGCTCAAGGCCATTCCGCATTAACGAGGAGTTGTGCGTATGCTGTCGGCAGATCCCTCCCAGCTCGCGCCGCAAGTGCGCGTGATGCAGATCATCGTGGGCGCCCTGACCAGCGGATGCATTGCGGTGATGGTGACAATGTTTCTGTTGCGCGGCGACAAAGCGCCTCAACCCGCCATGCCCACTCTCACCTACCTCGGTCTGGCGTTCAGCGGCGCGGCGGTGCTGGCGCGCATTTTTCTGCCGCGCCTGATTGCCAACCAGGCCCGAAGCGGGATCACGGCTCGCGACGAGGCTTCCGTGGTCGCGGCTTTGTTGCCAGTATTTCAAACGCGGTTGATCATCGGCGCAGCGATTCTGGAAGGCGCCGTGTTCTTTCTGGCCATTGCGTACATGTTGGAAGGGCAATCGCTGGCCCTGGGTGTGGGGGCCGCCCTGACGCTAGGCATTGCCACGCAGTTCCCAACCACGGGAAGTGTGTCCAATTGGCTCACCGAGCAGCACGATCTCCTGCGGCAAACGGTTTGATCGATCGATCGCATGACTTCGCGGCAAGCTGCTTAGCCGTCGTCAAAGTCAGCGGAATCGTCACATTTTCCCAACGCGGGCGACGATAGTGGAGGTGACGTTTCGCGCCACGGATGCGCGCGGAGTGGGTGCCGGCTTGCTGGGTCTGCTTGCATGCTTGTGCTGCGACTGATTCTGATTCTACTTGTGGCATCGTGCTTAGGCTGCGCGTCGCCGGGATGGCACTTTGGCCGGAAGTGCGTTGATGCCCAATTGTATGAACGCTCGGGCGAAGGTCTGGGACCGAGGCACTCCGGTTGCGAAACGACGCTGCCGCCGGGCGTGGATTTCAGCGACGGCCTCTCCGAGCAGGAGGCTATCCTGGCGGCGCTGTGGAACAATGCCCGCTTCCAGGAGCTGCTGGTCGATCTAGAAGTTTCGCGGGCTGACATTATTCAGGCGAGGCAGCTCACGAATCCGGAATTGTGGTCGGTCTTTCCGGTGGCGGCCAAGCAGTTGGAGTTTGCACTTAACGTTCCCCTGGATGCGTTCTGGCTGCGGCCCAAGCGCGTGGCGGCCGCCGAGTTGGAGTCTCGCCGCATCGGCCAGCGGCTGGTGCAGGACGGCTTGAACTTGATCCG
>JBGTDH010000494.1:0-3362 GCA_041748435.1 Pirellulales bacterium | reverse complement strand
CGTCGCTCGCGCAGGCGGGGATCGAGATTCCTGCCTGTTGAATCGGCCGCCCCGCCCGCCAAACCTGAGAAGCTCCGCGGATGGCGAAGAACTTAACGCCTCTACCGATCGCACCGCCCCCTTACACTCCGCACGATCCGTGCCACCTGCGCGAGCGGTTCGGCCAATGTAGGCCGGTCTCTCCGAGACCGGCGTCGTGTCTCGGAGAGACACGACTACATTACGCGGCCGGTCAGCCACTAGCGGGCCGGTGGCCGGCCAGGCAGAATCGGCGATTCGAAGCCCTGCTCCGCCGGGCGGTTCCCCGCGGGATACCGCGGCTGGTTGTGATTGGGCTTCACGCTGTTGGGATAGCCGTGGCCATCGTTCAATGGCGCTAGCGGCCCGCGGGAATGATAGTTCTCTCCCAGCAGCTCGATGCCATGGAACTCCAGAATCACGCCCGTCTCGCGCTCCAGATTGGCTTTCTCCAGATTGAACTCGGCCAGCGAGCGGGCTTCACTCCGCACGGCATCGCCCCAGGCGGTGATGGCCTGCAACACTTCCAGGAAGATGGCTCGCCCGCGTTGGTATTCGGCCAGTTGTTGTTGCAGGTTGATCTCGGCGGCTTCGCGCGTATCGCGGAACGCCAGATACTGCTCGTAGAACTGCACCAGCCGCCGGTAGCTGTTGCCCAACTGATGCAAGGCGTTGTGAATGCCTTGCTGCAAGGCCGCGCGATCCCGCATCATCGTCAGTTCTTGCCGCCGCAACTCGGCGCGCCCCAGCCGCGCACCCAATTGGGCCGTGGTGACGACGCCCAGGGTCCAATCGGTGAAGTCGTTCCCCTTGGTGTCCAGATCGCCCCCGTTGGGCGAGGTGCCGAACAAGCCGTTGAAGCGATGGATGCCGACGAAATCGACCTGGGGCAGCGTCGAGTTGCTCGCCAACGTAATGCGTTGCTGGGCCGCCTGAATGGCCAGCTTGAGCTGTGCCAGGTCCGGCCGCTGCGCCTGCGCGGTGTTCACCAGAGCTTGCCAATCGAGCACCACGCGGTCCGTGGAGAGCGGCGTGACGGGCACCAGTTGCACCGGGTCTGCCGGGGGAATGCCCAGCAGGTTGCGCAGCGTGGCCTCGCGGAAGAAGACGTCCCCTTCGGCCGCAATCAAAACGGCTTTGAAGTTCGAGAACGCCAGCCGCGTCTGAGCCACGTCGGCGCTGCTTGCCAGGCCGCGTTGCAAGCGAGCGCTGCTAGCGTCGAACGCAAACTTGCTCTCCTCCACTTGCTTGCGGCGGACCCACACCTCGACGCGTGCCAGCAGCAAGGCGTAGTACGCTTCCACCGTGCCGCGAACCAGCTCTTGCAGGTTGCCCTTGAGCTGATAGAACGACGTCTCCGTGCTAATCTGTGCCAGCTTCAGCGGCGCCAGATTGACACTCGGCCCCGCCCCGCGGAGGATCGGCTGGCGATAGATAAACTCCACGTTCGTCTGGGTCCGCGGGTCGAGCGGATTGATCGAGAACGGGTCATTCGGGTTCAATCGTCCGTTACCTTCGAACAGATCGTTGTTCACACTGGTGCGCACACTGGCGACGCCCCCCAGAACATTAGCCTTGGTAATGCCGGCACGCAGGGTATAGTCCTGAATCTGGTAGGCGCCGATGCCGACCAGCTCGGGCCGCGTGAAATCAAAGAAGGCCGTGGGCTGCTCGAACTGGCTCCATAAATTCGTGGCGTCGATCACCGGATCGAACACGCTGCGCGCCGCGTCGATCTGCGTGGCGGCAATCGCCGGATCGTACAGGCTGCCGACCGCGGTAATGGTTTGCCCATCCACCACGCGCACCGCGGTCGAGTTCTCCAGCGCAATGCGAATGGCGCCGTCCAAAGAAAGGTGCAAGTCGTGGCGAGAGAAAGGGTTGCCGGCCACAGTCGGAGGTGGAATCTCGTCCGGCACGGGATAGGCAGGCAGGCTGAGCAACGGGCGAATGGTCAGCTTGCGCTCTTCGCGGATCACCGAAGTGCCGACATGAAGTTGGGCAATAGCTGGAGCCTGGGCGCACAGCGCGAGCGCGGCGCTTAAGCCGATTCGGAGAATCCAGCAGTTCCAAGTCATGTCAAGCCATACCGATTGCGCAGATCGATCCGGTTGAAGTGAATATTCGGCCGTCCGGCCGATCCATCTTTCGCTTAACCCGACTTTGACGGTCCGATAGACCGGGAGAGGGGCGAAAAGTCTGCCGGAGGCGCTAGCATTTTGCTGCTGCGCCAGCATCGCCCGCGCGGCATAATGAAGTGACGGAGGTGCTGCGCGCAAACATGCTGTCGCGCCAGCGGAAGCTTTGACCAAGGGTTCGCCCGTGGCGCTCATCGAGCTGCGCGAGATCGAAAAGACCTACGACCTGGGCGAAGTCCAGGTGCATGCACTGCGCGGCCTCACGCTTTCGATGGAAGCCGGCGAGTACGTCGCCCTGATCGGACCTTCCGGCTCCGGCAAATCGACCCTCATGAACACGCTGGGCTGCCTCGATCGCCCCACCCGCGGCAGCTACCTGCTCGCCGGAGAGGAAGTCGTGGCCATGGATGCCGATGCGCGGGCGCACATCCGCAATCGCCGCGTGGGCTTCGTGTTCCAGAGCTTCAACCTCCTGGCCCGCACGTCGGCCTTGGAAAACGTCGAGCTGCCGCTGCTCTACTCCCCTTCGCTGAGCACCCGCGAACGCCGCGAGCGGGCCGTCGATCTGTTGCAGAAGGTGGGCCTGGGGGATCGCTTGAATCATCACCCCGGACAACTCTCCGGCGGCCAGCAGCAACGCGTGGCCATCGCGCGGGCCCTCATCAATCGGCCCTCCCTGCTGTTGGCCGACGAACCCCCGGGCAATCTCGATTCCGAAACCAGCCGCGAGGTGATCGAGATCTTCCGCACGTTGAACGAGGAACAAGGACTCTCGATCGTGCTGGTGACGCACGATCTGGCCGTAGCCCGCAATGCGAATCGCTGCATCGTGCTGCACGACGGCCGCGTAATCGCCGACACCCGCGACTTCGACCACGCGAGGCAAGCACTCCAAGACGCCGGCCAAGAAGTCACCCTCGCCCGCCAGGGTCATGGGTAGAGCGAGGGATTCTTTGAGGTTAGCGAGGGATTCTCTGAGGTTAGCAAGCGAGGGAAGTGCGGCGTTCTATTCCGCGAATCGAGCACGTTCGCCGGCGTTTTGCATAACTTTTGTGCGGCCGCGGTATCGTCGCGTCGCACAATCCCTCGCTCGCCTATCCCTCGCTCGCGCGTCGCACACTGTCCCTCGCTCGCGCGTCGGGCTACGCTGCGCGCATCGCAAGCGAGGGGTGTTCCTCAGGTTAGCCCGACGCGCAAGCGAGGGAA
>JBGTDH010000493.1:0-7385 GCA_041748435.1 Pirellulales bacterium | reverse complement strand
CGCGAAGGCCGTCGAATGCGTGCATCACGTTCGCGACCTGCACGTCACGCTGTTGCGACTGTTGGGCCTGGACGACAACCGCCTCACGTACTTTCACGGCGGCCGCTACAAGCAACTCAGTCAGTTCGGCGGCAAGGTCATCCCCGAGCTGCTCGCGTAGCCGCCTCTACTCTGCCACCGGCAAGCCGGCTTCCTTCCAACCGCGAAAGCCGCCGTCCATCGAGACGACGTTGGTGTAGCCCATCTGCTGCAGGTTGTGGGCGGCCAGGGCCGATCGGAATCCGCCGCCGCAATACAGCACGATCGGGGCCTGCGGGTCGGGAACACACTGCTCGATGTCGCGCTCCAGGATGCCTTTGCCCAGGTGCAGGGCGCCGGGGACGTGCCCTTGGTCCCATTCGTGATCTTCGCGGACATCGATCAGATGGAACTGCTCCGCGGCCTCTCGCCTCGCCCGCACGTCGGCCACCGTACACTGGCAGATGTGAGCCTTGATCTCGTCGACAATCTTCAGAAAACGGGGCGAATGCTGAGCCATGCAGACCTCTCTTGGGTAGCTCGATCGTATCCTCGATTGACTGGTGACCGTACTTGCACACGCGTGCTGATTGTGGGACGGGCACGGTAACGGGATCGGGGCACGAGAGGATGATACAAACAATACAGTAAGAGTGACAAGCGAGTCACAAGCTAGGTTGCGTGATAGATCGGACTCGACCTCACGTTGCCGGCCGGCCGCAACCAAGACAACCGCGGATGATGCGGATGCAAGCCGGATGACGCGGATCAGAACAGAAGTCCTGGTTGCGATATCCGCACAGCAACGTTTAACTTCTCCGCGCGCTGCGCAGATTGTTTGCGGGGTTTACTGGCAGGACGAGAGAACCACGAAAACGACGAAAGGAACGTCGTGCTGACCGACTACGAATTCCCTTTCCTTTTGTGGTTCTCGCGTCTTTCGTGGTTCCCAAATTAATTCGCATTCCGCGTCGATGTGCCTCGTCCACCACCCGCCGGCGGATTCTCTCCACCCATTAAGCGCCAACTGCACTTTAGGCTCTTCCAGGATCAACATCGACGCGCGGTGCGCGCATGTTTTCAGGCGGCGACAAATGACGAATGAACCACAGAGTCACATAGGGCACAGAGAGGAATTCGAGTACGAAGGAGGTCTCTCCTTTCCTCGGTGTTCTCCGTGACTCTGTGGTTCACCTCTTTTGGTTGCGGCCGAAGGCAGCCTTAGGTCACTGCAATACTCACGGCGCGGGCAGTCGGCCGGCCGCAACCAAGACAACCGCGGATGATGCGGATGCAAGCGGATGACGCGGATCAGAACAGAAGTCCTTGATTGCGATGGATCCGCACAGCAAACGTTTAACTTCTCCGCGCGCTGCGCAGATTGTTTGCGGGTTTACTGGCAGGGAGGAGAGAAACACGAAAACGACGAAAGGAACGCCGTGCTGACCGACTCCGAATTCCTTTTCCTTTTGTGGTTTTCGCGTCTTTCGTGGTTCCCAAATTGGTCCGCAATGAGCGCCAACCAAGACCGACTGCCGAACCTCACGGCGCGGGCACATCCAGCACCTGCCCCTCCCGAAACTCCGGCCGATGCGACGCCACCACCACCGCCCCCAACCTCGGATCGAACACCGCCACCACCCCCGCCGCCGACACGTATACTTAGGGGCAGACCAAGCTTGTCATGCGCGAACGCGCATGTTAGCACGGTAGCGTCTAGCAGAACCGGAAAACCTAGCGAGTTACGGATTAACTTCAGGCAATTCCTTCCCGTCCCCTTCAGTTTCGCTCCCCAAGCTTCGCTTCCCGTGACTCACCAATCACCGTCTGATCCCGCCGACCTCCGAATGCTTGAAGAAATCCTTCCGTTCCCCGAGTGGCGCGCGGCCCTGAGACATCGCCGGGCGTGGTCGCCGCCGTGGGATGGAGACCATGCCGGATGCACGTTCTTCCGCGCTGATCGCGACCTCAGCGACGAACTTGTGCGGTGGCTCCGCCGCGCCGGTTGGCTGCTGTACGTCTACAATTCAATGGGTTTGGAGTGCACTGCGCTGGCACCCCTGACCCCTATTAAATCGCCGCCGAATTGCTTTCACACGACACCGTTGCGGCATCTGCGAAGCATCCGGGCCAAGGGTTTGCTGTGCGGGCAGGATGCGGGGCTCTCCACGAGCGGCCGCAAGCACGCCGCGCCCTTCATCCATGTCTCACTGAACGAGGCCGACGCCGAGGCATGGGCGAAGAGTCATCTCCTCGGCCAGGCCCATGCGGGCATCGAGTGGGCGATGCTGCAAGTCGACGCGAAGACGCTGCCGCTCATTCGCGATCCGGCGAGCAGGACCGGCTACATCGTGGACGCGGACAAGGTTCCCGCAACAGCCCTGACGCATCTGCGTTCCTTTCGCATCTGACGAGCTTCGATCCGCCAAGGAGGATACGATCGTGACCGCCGAACAGCTCCGTTCCATCGTGATTGAGTGTCTTCAAAGAGACAGGCCCTACGAGCCCAATCGGGCGCCGTTCGATGTGGGCCATCTCTTTTACGAGATCGCGGAGATCGCCAAGCAACGCGGCCTCAAGGCAACCGCCGCGACCAATGCCTGGCTCGACAACCCGAACATTCCGGAGCTGTACCCAAATCTGAAAGGTCCCGTCTGGGCCATCGTCTGGGACCTCATCATCGAAGGAATCGTGCGGCCGGGAGACGGTGCGCCGAGTCGCCAATTCAGTCTTCCGTACATCCACGTCACGGAGTACGGCAAGCAGGCGTTGAAAGGCCGCGTGACGCCCTACGATCCCGACGGATACCTGAAGAATCTGGAAGAGAAGGTTCCCAATGCCGACCCAGTTATTCTCCGGTACATCGCCGAAAGCGCCGCCACGCTCCGGGCCAACTGCTTGCTCTCGTCCACGGTCACGCTGGGTTGTGCCTCGGAGAAAGCGTTTCTGCTCCTACTGGCCGCCTACACGGATGCGCTCAATGCGACGGAACGAACAACATTTGAGGCGGCGCTCAAGAAGACGCGTGGCGTGAAACAACAGCACGAGGAATTCACGAAGTCCTATGAGCAGAAGATCAAAGCCAAGCTCAAGATCGAATTCGGCACCGATTGGCTGACCGAGCTCGATACCGCCCTCACGTTCCTCTTCTCGTATTTCCGGATGAACCGGAACGCCGCCGGGCATCCGACGGATGCGCAGTTTAATCGGGAGCTGTCGTGCGCGCACCTCCTTCTTTTCCCATCGTATCTCCGCGTGATCTGCGACCTCATCGACTGGATCCAAGTGAACAAGCCCCTATGATCAGTGCGATCCCGGACGGATCTGTCTTCTCTTAGGACCCCCCCCATGAGCATCAAAGAACGTGTGATCGACGCCGAGGCGTTGTGGCGCGCGGGGCGAAAGGAAGGAGCGTGGGTGCTCGCGCTCGTCGCGGCCGCGGCGACGGCACGCAAGCGCTACCCGCGGCCGATGAAGGATCGCGAGTCCTTCATGGGCTTCATCCGCGACATCACCCCGATCCTCATCTATGGCAAGCCGTCGGTCGGCCGGCAGCCGCAAATCGTCTACGGCACGCTGCCGCTGGAGCAGATCATCTACGAAGATATGCGATGCAAGCTGGTCCACGAGGGACACATCGAGGACACCGTGCGACTCGCGGAGTCGAGCGTGGTCGACGGCAATCTGACCGCCACGTTCCGTGTTGCCACCCCCACGTCGCCGCATGAATTCCCGGACTTCTGGGCATTGCACGTGCTGAAAGCGGTGCGGGAGGCGCCAGAAAACAAAGCCTTGTTTGCCGGCGGCTAGGTCGCAAATCCGAGTGGATCGGGAAGGCGACTAAGGAGCGATTTTGGTAATCTGATCGCTTTCAGGACTTGATTTCGATTTTAGGGGGGCATTGGATGAGTACAGCAGCGACGGTCTCGGATTGGGAGCTCTGCGTCAAGCTTCCGGACGTTTCTCCATTCGACAATGACCGACACTACGAGTCGTACATCGGCAACGTCGTCGTACCGTTGATCCAAACGGGGCTGATCCCCAAGTTTTGGTTCTCGCATTACGGCCGCACCGGTGACGCAGAGGTCAAACTGCGATACACGACGACCAATTACCCGCAACTGCAGCCGACGATTGCCTCGCTGGTCACTCAATTCGGTCTGAACGTCGTTGCCGATCAACTATTCAACATCGTCGGAGATTTGAGCGGGCAGCCCCGCTTCCTCGGGCAGAATGCCCGTCAGCAGAACGGCAATGGGCGAGGTGTGCTGATTTACGATTTCCTCCATTCGTCATCGCAGCTTTTTGTGGACTGCCTCAGTCACCGTGACGGCCAAGGTTACTGGTACGTGGAAGCGAACCAAGATGCCGGCAACAGCCACCATGGGAGCAGTCTGGAAACGGTGCATCACTTATTCTGCAACGTATCCAACGTGCCGACGTCCATTGTCATCGTAAAGCACCAGACGGGGTTCGCCTTCTTGAGTCCGCTCTATGCGAAAATCAACGGACTCTACGCACCCGGTTTGCCGGAATTCAAGGTCGATTTTTGACATACGGACACGACCTAGCCTAGACGTGCAATTTGCAACCATCAACGGACAGCGGCGCAATGCCGAACCCGGATTGACCGCAACGTGCGATCTCTGCGGTAGTCCGTTGATTCCCAAATGCGGCGAGTTCGTCGTCTGGCACTGGGCGCACAAAGCCGGCAAGGATTGTGATCCGTGGTCGGAACCGATGGGGCCTTGGCACATTGCGTGGCAGGAAATGGTGCGGCCTGAATGCGTTGAGGTCGCGCGAGCCCCGCACCGGGCGGACATACTCGGAACGAACGGAATCGTTATTGAGCTTCAGAAATCGAGCATCAGTGCCGAGGACATCGAGGCGCGAGAATCTTTCTACCGAAATATGACGTGGCTTTTCGATGCCACGTTCCGCTTCCGAATGGTCGCCGTAGGCGACTTGGTATTCTTCAGCCTCGGACGATCCAAGCATATCCCTCATTGCAGGAAGCCCGTCTGCCTCGATTTCGGCGCGGTAGTGGTGGAGGTCTTGGAGTTCACAGACTTCTTTCCGCACTGCTCAGGTTTTGGGCGAAAACGCGACCGCCGTTGGTTCATGTCCGAATATCTGTCCGATGTCGTACGTCCCAATGTCAAGGTGACCGTGGTCAGAAGTCCCGACGAGGGAGCGTTCAATCCCTGGGAGACCAATTGCCCTTACGAAACGACGAAGCATGCGACGATATGGATTGATCCTGACGCCGGCACGGATGTTACGCTCCCGAAGGGCACCCCGTTTCTGCCGCTCCTCTATGAACTGCGAGTTACGGGCGGCACTCGGCAGCCCCAATCGCATGTTCTGATGGAGCGATACCCAATGCTCGCGAATGGGTGGACGAAGCAAGAGTTCGATCAGATGAGAAACTTGTTGGGCGGCTATGCAATCATGCTCGGGGGTCAGCTTCGGTTGCTTCCGATGGTTGCGAAATACAACAAGAACCAGCGCACGGTCAACTCAACGAAAGCTCTCCTCCAAAAAGCCGACGAACATATTCAGGCGGGGCGTATCCCGATTCTCAAGGATCAAACGAAAGCCGAACTCTTGGTACGAGCGACGGAGTTTGAGACTGCGACATACGGGAAGCCGTTGGCCGAGCAGCAGCGGGGAGCGAAGAAGGATGACCATCCCAGGCTGTTTGATTAATAGCGGTGGAAGGAGCCGTGCCGGGGTGGGCGACGGTTCGCGAAAGTGCCTTTGCGGCTGGCCTGGGCGCTTTCGGGCACGTATTCCACGCGTAAGGTTGTCGATGATCGTCACGTTGCCGATCGGGCGATGGTCGAAGTTGTCGAAGCGGCTAGGGTTTTGGGGGCTTGACATGCCGCTCAATATGTGTACTATTGTATCCTATTCGTCGGTTCTTTGGCAATCTAGCAGTTGTCGGCAAGCTGGCGCAATCCAGGGACGGCGGAGTGGCCGACGGCATCTTCGGAGTGAGACGCTCAGACCGCTCCATCGCAGCACTCCCAGCAGGCCAGCGCTGACGCAGAAGTTCGCTCACGCGTCGGGTTGATCCTTGGCGGCTGTTGCGGTGCGCTCTCGCGGACGCGTTGACGCAGCAGGCCCTCGCTGACGCGTCGGGTTGGTGGTGGGATGGTGGGCGAGGGGTTTTCGGGACAGGGCACAAGTGGTCCCGAGAGTCCCGAAACTCGAACGCGCGAGACGGGAAAATGCGATGGTTTCTGAATTTCGGGACCAGGACCCCCGTTTGCGCCGCGCGTGTCCGAAAACTCGGAGCAGGCAGAAGACAGTAGCGGAACTGGTCACAGTTCCGGATGGCTGAATTCTCACGAATTCAGCTACGCGGCGCTCCGAAATTCCGAAAGCGGCGACGAGTCGCCGCACTCCAGACGTTGGTCGACGGAGCGCTAGCGCACGCGGCAGCGGAAGCGGACGATGCCGCCGGTGCCGAGGGGGAGTGGGTCTTCCACTTCCCAGCGAAGGACGAGCGAGCCGGCTTCGTTGGTCTGCGTGGAGAACGTGCCTTTGCGGCTGGCCTGGGCGCTGTCGGGCACGTACTCCAGGCGGGGTGTGAGGTTGTCGATGATCGTCACGTTGCCGATCGGGCGCTGGCCGAGATTGTCGAAGCGGATCGTGAAATCGACAAAGTCTCCCGGACGGGCGACGGGGGTCGAGGCCACCTTGATCACGCGAAGCTTGTCTCCGCCAAGCTGATCGACCACGTAGACGGCTTCGGCGCGTTGATCGCCGGAGACGACGCCCGCCTCCAGGCGATCGAGGATGACTTGCACCGCCTTGTTGTCGGTCCAGACGATCGCGGAATCGATCGATTGGGCCAGGCGGGCCTTCTCGGCATGGACGAAGATGCCATCGCGAATGACGCCCAGGTCTTCAAACGGCAGATAGAAATCTTGATAGCTGCCGGGTAGCACGGCCAGCGAGATGGCGCCGTCGCCCGCGCGCACGCGGTAGGTGGTGGCGCGTTTGGTGCCGACATCGAGATGGAGCTGATCTTTCTGCATGCTGGCCACGACGCCTTGATTCAGATCGTGCCGCGCCAGATGCTCCGGCAAATCGACACCTTGGGTGGCCTGCACCTGCCCCTCTTCGTGCAAGCCGGTCACGCTGCGAACTGCGCAGAAGCGGGGAGCATAGATGTAGACGCGATTGGACGGCTCGACCACGGTCAGGCCATCGATTGTGTCGTAATGGGCGATCGTGTCTTCCGTCTCCATGCCGTTGACATGCCAATCCGGCAGCACTTGCACGGGCAGGTCGCGATCGCCGCCATCGCGGAGATATTCGTCGTAGGGCCACGGCGCGGCACTGCCCGGGGAGCGCGA
>JBGTDH010000492.1:0-6992 GCA_041748435.1 Pirellulales bacterium | reverse complement strand
AAACCCGCCTACATTACGCGCCGGTCTCCCGAATTGGCTAACCGAATACTCGATCCTCATGGACGATGCCTAGAAGCTCAGCACGTTCAGCTCGGGATAGTCGGCGAGGCACACAACTTCTTGAGCCAGAATTCCCATTTGCAGAAAGCCCGCGCCCATGGGCGTGATGTGTTGCACTTCGCCCTTCAGGTAAGTTCGCTCGTCGTCCCAGGAGAAGCCGACGAAGACCGGCTGTGCCTCGAACGGGCGATGGATCACGACCGACAAGCCCGAGGGAGAGAACTCCTTGCTCACGACGGCGAAGGCCCGCGCGATCTGCGGCATCTTGCCTTCCAGCGGCACCACCCAGGCGGGCACGGTCAGATTCACGCGGCCTTCCAGACGCGGCCCATCGTGCAGATCCCGCAGCTCCGGGCAATGATTGTTCACCAGCTTGAGGATCAAGCGTTGGGCTTCGATCTCTTTGCGGCGATTGCGCAGCAGGGGCATGAGGTTTCTCCAGGTAGTGCAAGGAGCGCCCTCAAGTATAGGTCACGGCCTACGGGCGGGAGTTCACTCCCCCAACTGGCCGAGACTGGCCAGAAATTCGCTCATTTCTCCCGCGGCGTGGGCGTTTCCCTGGGTGCGGGCCTGTTCGATGCCGTCCCGCAAGAAAGCTCTGGCCTCGCTCACTCGCCCCAGGCGCGCCAACTGCTGTGCGGCCATAAAGAACGCCGGCACGTAGGGGGGCGTATCGCGCGTCAGCCCGGAGAACCACTCCAAACTCTCGCGATTGGCCCCCTCCTTCTCCAACTCCAGCGCCAGGCTATAGCGCAAGAAGGTATCCTGCGGCTCCTCCGCCAACATGGCCTCAATCTTTTCCCGCCGACTCGCTGGCATCGCATGAGCCTCGTATTGTTGGTAATGGAGATTGTAACGCATCAACGCGTCATTTGTTATGATCAACGCCAACAACCACTGACTACTAACGACGAACTACGAACCAAACCCATGTCTCACGCTCCCGCACCCTCGACAGAAGTCTCCCTGCAGCCGGCGGAAGGCTGGCATTGCACGCACCTTTACTATCGCTTCGATCGCGCGGCGCTACAGCAGCGCACGGCGGCGGAATTGGGCGAAGGGCGGCGGCAGATCGCGGCGATTCTTGATCCGGCCAATCCGGCTTCGCCGGCGCGGTTGCAGACTTCCATCGTCAGTGGGCATAAGGCCGATTTCGGGTTGATGATTCTAGATGCCGATCCGCTCAAGATCGATGCCGTGCATCAACGCTTGTTGGCCAGTCCGCTGGGCGGAGCGCTGGAGGCCACGTATTCGTTCGTTTCCATCACCGAGGTGTCCGAGTATGTCCCGAGCGTGGAGCAATACGGCAAGCGGCTGGTCGAGGAAGGCGAAGATCCCAACGGGCCGGCGTATCAGGCCAAGCTCAAGGCCTACGAGAGCCGTGAGGTGATGATGCGCCGCCAACGGCTCACGCCCGATTTTCCCCTCTGGCCCAGCACGTGCTTCTATCCCATGAATAAGAAGCGCGAGGTGGGAGAGAATTGGTTCCTGTTGGACTTCGATGCCCGCAATAAGCTGATGGCGGAGCACGGCCGGACCGGCATGACCTTCGGCGGCCGCGTGACGCAGCTCATCACTGTGGGGCTGGGCTTCGAAGATTGGGAATGGGGCGTCACGCTGTGGGCTCGCCGACCCGAGTTTCTGCGGGACATCGTGTACCGCATGCGGTTCGACGAAGCCAGCGCCCGTTATGCGCAGTTCGGGCCGTTCTACACGAGCTACATCACCACGCCCGAGAAAATGCTGGAGCACTGCCTGACTACAGGCCGCTTGCCGGCTTAGCGGCTTCCTTGTCTTGCTCCGCCGGCTTCAACTTGGGCGTTAGCACCAGCAACACCGGCGTATTCACAGGCGGAATGCGTTCGGTAAACGCCTCGAACTGCAGATCGGCGGTGGCCTGGCTGCTCTCGACGGGCAAGTCCAGCATGGCGCTGGTGAAGTTGGAGATACAGATGAAATCGCCGTCTTCGGCCATGAAGTGCTTTTCGCCGCTGGTCTCGTCGACCCAGAACCCGCTGCCACCGAAGACCCAGGGTTGCGTGAGGGTCTTGCCGTCCTTCAGATTGCGAATCCAATCCTGGCCGCGGGCCTGCTGACGCTTGCCGTCTTTATCGGTCCAGATCACGGTGACCTCCACCTCGGGACCGCTGGCCGGCTTGAACTCGGGCCGGAACTGCACCGGTCCGCCGGGGGTGGCGCCCAGGGCGATCAGTGCGGCGTTGACGTTCACGGCCTTGGTGTTGGCCGCCACAATCGATTCGTGCTCCTTGGTGTTCTTCAAACAGGCGAACATTTCGAGTTGTCCCTCGGTGCGAACAATCCGTCCGCCGATCAGCACGCGCTTGCCTTTGACATCGAGCCAGATCTCGCCGTCCTTAGACAACGAGGGCAAGCCGGCCACCTCGGGCGGCGGCGGTGCGGGCTTCTCTTCCGCAGGCTTCTCTTCCAAGAAACGGGTTGAGGCCTCGGGCGCTTCCGCCGGTTCGGGCGTCACGGCTGGCGCTTGCGGCAGATACTCTTGATCTGCAACTGTTGGCGGCAGACTTGGCGGCTTCGGCTGATTGCCTTCATTCATGCAACCCGCGAGCGTCACAAAGAGGGCCACCAAGTGCCAACGCGCGGGAGCAGATCGCAGCATGGCTTCTCCTTCCAGCGATGGAAGGCCGGAAATGAAAATACGGGGGAGTCAAGTTGTTGTCCAATTGCTAAGATAGCCGCTTCCCCGAAGGCCGTCCAATCCGCAGGAACCTCTACGGCGTATGTCTACCACGACGCTTCCGCGCAGGGATGCCCCCAAGAGCGCGTCTCATCTCACATTTCCAACCGCCGATGTCTGGCACTCCCGCGCGCCCCGCGCGGTTGTGGAAAGTGCCTGGGGCGCCAACACCGCCGGCTGGAAAGCCTGGCGAAAGCATCTGGCCGAGCGCGAGCCGCGCAGCTTGTCAGATTTAATTGCCGGCCGTCGCCCGCTGCTGTGGGGCGTTTCCCTGGCATCGATCGAGCCGGGGTCGCGGGAGTTTATCGAAGTCGTGACCCGCGCTGCACGGGGTTCGCGCGAAGCGAATCTGCAGGCGGCGGAACAGTTGGAGATGTGGCTGCGAGAATCGCGAGGCAGTTCCCACAGCACGCCGACGGCGTGGGAGTGCGTGGCTTGGACGCATGCGTTGCCGCATCTCGCGCGCGTTGCTCCAGCCGAATTGTGGTGGGAGTTGCTCGAGCGACTGTTGGAAGTGGCCGAGGGACCCGCGCCTCCCACGAAGTACGATTCGCCTCTGGCCTGGCATCTGACGCAGGTGGAGCTGCCGCTGACATTGGCGTGGCTGCTGCCGGAGCTGGCCGTTAGCGATCGCCTCGGGGCAGCGGGCTGGAGCCGGTTATCGGAGGACCTGCGGGCAGGGGCCGATGAATCGCACCTCATGGCCGCGCGGAATCTGCCGCTCGTGCGACCCCGGCTGGCAAGCTGGTTGCGATCCTTGGCCGTTGCGCGCGAGCTGCCGCACGCGAGCCAGGACGAGGCGGCGCCGTCGCTGATGAGTGTCGTACTTCACGCCTTGCGGCTGACCTGCCCCACCGGCCGTCAGGTGTTGAGCGCACCGGCAACGGCCGACCACGTCAACGATTTATTTCAAGCGGCGATCCAAGAAGCGGACAACGCCGAGTGCCGCATCGCGGCGAGCGGCATGTTTCCCGCGTTGCAGCCGAAGCGAGGCAACGGGCGATTGGTCGCCTCGCCCCCCGCGGCTTGGCATTCCGAAGAAGCCGGTTGCGGACTGCTCCGCCGCAACTGGTTGTCCGAGGGCGAGATGCTGGCCGTCCAATACGCAAGTCGGAACGTGTGCAGCGAGTTGATTTGCGGCCGCGAGGCGTTTCTATCGGGCGAGTGGAATGTGCGGCTGCTGCTCGATGGCAAACCGCTCGAGCAGCGCTCCGATTGGGACCACGTCTGCTGGGTCTCGGACAAAGACGCCGATTACCTGGAACTGGAAGCCCGCTTCACCGGCGGCGTACGCGTGCAACGGCAGATGCTGCTGGCCCGCGAAGATCGCCTCCTCTATTTGGCCGACGCGGTGCTGGGTCAGACCGAGGGAGAGTTGGAGTATCGCGGCCTGCTATCCCTCGCGCCGGAGATCAACGTGATGAAGAACGACGACACCCGCGACCTTGGTCTGCAAGGCCGGCGACGACTCATCCGGGCGCAACCGTTGGCGCTGCCCGAATGGCGTCGTGATCCGCGTGGCGGCTCGCTGACTCAAGCGGCGGGGGGTTTGGCTTTGCAGCAATCCCGCCGTTGCCTCCGGATGTATGCGCCGCTGCTGATCGATCTAGATCCGCGTCGCGCGAAGCAGGCGCTTACCTGGCGGCAGCTTACGATTGCGGAAGATCGGAAGCTAGTCTCGGCCGATGTGGCGGTCGGCTATCGTGTGCAGATCGGCAAGCAGCAATGGCTGATCTATCGGGCGCTGGGGGAACGAGCCAATCGCACGCTGCTGGGGTCGAATCTCGTGAGCGAATTCATGTTCGCTCGCTTCACAGCCGAGGGGGAAGCCGAGCCGCTGCTGGAGATCGAATAGGCAAGCCGCGTCGAGTCTGACGCCGCCGTCGATCTGGGACGACAGTTTGGCGGAAGTGCCGGTGCATTCGTTCCGATAATTCCGACAGGGCAGTGCCGCAGGCGCGCCCGGCCCTAATCGACGAGATGCACCCATGAACGACCCCCGCGACTTGCGTTGGTGCCCGCACTGCCGGCGAGCGACGCTCAACGCCCCGCTGCCGCAGTTGGCGGAAGACGAAGCCCACGTGGTGCCGTTATCGCCGCAGGATGAAACGCACGCCTTCCGCCGTAAGCTCTACTGCGTGGATTGCCGGGCCATCTGGAACAGCCTGGAACTGCCGGCCGAAGCCCTCGCCGAGCTGCTTGCCACGCGCGACGCCTTGGAAGACGCCCAGCGCCAAATCGCCATGCTTCGTTTGCTCAACGCGCAACAGCGCCAAGCCCCCGACAAGGCCCAACGCCCACCGCTACGTCTGGCCAGTTAGGTCTCATTCACGACGCTTCCGGCCGTCCGCTAGGACGCTGGATGCTTTACGTTTGAGCTGACAATCCATTCGTCAAACTCTTCGGCCGGCATGACACCCTGGTTAGAAAGCATGATGCGAGTTGCCGCCATGTGCCGTGCCGCAACAATCTCCCGATCCTTGTAACGGGGCAGGGCAATCAACGTATCGGGAGCGCCACGCTCGAATCCGACATGCTCCTTCGACAACTCGACCTGGTGAAAGCCAAGTTCTGCCAGCCGATCTCGAAGTGTGGCAAACGTAATGCGCGGTTCAGACATGGCCCCGGCCTTGTTGTTGAAGGCTTTTTTGGATTTCATTCTTGCGACGTACGATGTCGTTGATCGCGCGCCGATGGCTCACCGGAATATGCACCGCCAAACTCTCCCCCGCCGTGAATAAGTCGGTCGCGGGCTGTCCAACCAATACGACTTGTCGCTGGAGGCGTCGTAAACAACCAGTATGACGGGATATGCCTCTCGAAGCCACATCTTAAGGTCGCGAACGCGGATCATCCAACTGAGATCCAGGCGATTCTTGAGGAGTGGCAGGTCATCGGTGGCTTTCGAAGACAATCCCAGGCTCGGCCGCGCCGGCGCGGTCAAAAGTCGACATGAACAGATCATCTCCGAAGTCGTGCCGCGTCCGCTCCAAGGTGTGACCGCTTCGCAGAATCTGCCATTCCAGATGGTTCACGGCAAGGTCTGCAATCATATGAGCGCGTGTGCGAAGCTTCCCTTCAATCGATTTCTACTTGCTGGCCAAGGCGCGGCTCTCACCGAAGTTACGGTTTGTTCGTCAAACGAGGATGCACCGCGCCCGGCCGATCCAGCATCTGTGCGTTGTCCAACTTGCTGATCCACTCGCGGACAAGGTCGACGCCGGGTTGATCGACGATGCGGGAGGCGATGTGCGGCATGCGGCCCAACGTGGTGAGCTGCATGCGGTGTAGAATCATCGATCGTTGCGGATCGCCAGGCACGAGCACGCGCGGATCCCGCAGACTGAACAGCCCCTGGCCGGGCGAAACATCCAGCAGCTTCAAGCCGGTGAGCGGGACTTGCGCGTGCAGCTCGAACTCGGCGTTGCCGCCGCCCCATTTGCGATGGCAGTGTGCGCAGTTGGCGTGCAGGTAGGCCCTGGCCCGCAGGTGCAGATCGGCCGTTTTGTCGTGATAGTCGACCAGCCGCGGCAGCTCCTCGGGAGGTAGAGAGAGTTTCTCGGTAAAGATGCCGAGGTGGGACAGCGTGGCGAGTTGGTTGGCGATCACGCCACCGTAGTCGTGGTCCTTGTTCATCTGCGGCGTGGTCACGCCTAGCACGTACTTGGCCGCCATCGTGTGGCAGAGTGTGCATTCGCTGCGGCTGGGGAACCGCCAGTTGAGCTTTCGCGTTCCGCCCTCGGCCGCGGGATCGGAGATGACAAACTCGCGGTCCAGACCTGCGGCTGCCGCCAACTCAGCGTCGGTCTGCTCCGCGTTCCAGACGTAGGTGTAGCCATACCAGTATTGGGCGCCGTACTCATCGTCGTTGCCGGGCATCTTGCGATATTGCAGGATCCGCGTCTCCAGCCGCCGGCGCGACGTCGGATCGCCCGCTTTCAGGTCGAGCGAGAAGCTTTTCACCAATACCGTGCCGTCGGGGAACCGCCATCCGCGATCGGGGTAGTCCGGTCCGTGCGGATAGACGACATCGTCCAGTTCGATCTGCGAATCGCCGGGCAAGGCAAGGAACCGGTCTTTCTCGGCCCCGTCCGACCAGAGCTGCGCATTCACCGAATAGGGAATCAAACCCTTGGCCGGTGTGTGATCTTTGGTCGAGAGGAATAATCCGGTCTCGCTCAACTTGCGCGGGAACGGCTTCGGGGCCAGTTCCACC
>JBGTDH010000491.1:0-11961 GCA_041748435.1 Pirellulales bacterium | reverse complement strand
CCAGCGCGGTGGAGATTGAGCAGCCGGCGTGGCCCGTCATGAAGAGGTCGAACGGGCTTTCGTGCGGGTTGGGATAGCCCATTAGCCCGCCGCGCGTGCGGATGCTGTCGAACTGCGGGTAGCGGCCCGTCACCAGCTTGTGCGGGTAAATCTGGTGGCCGGTGTCCCAGATCAGGCGGTCGCGGAGAAAATCGAACTCCGTGTGCAAGGCCAGGCACAGCTCCACCACGCCCAGGTTGGAGGCAAAATGGGCGGTGCGCGAGGAGACAAGATTGCACAGCACCTCCCGCATCTCCGCGGCCAAGGCTTCCAACTGCTGGTCCGAAAGCGCGAGCAAGTCGCGCGGAGAGTCAATCTTCGACAGTAAGCGATCCATTAACGGTTCCTTTCCACAACGTAGCGGGCGATTGCTTCCAAGCGATTCGCCCTCTGCCCCAAGGGCGACAAGGCCGCACAAGCCTCGTCGATCAACACCTCGGCCCGCCGCCGGCTCACTTCCACGCCCAGCAAGGCGGGAAACGTAAGCTTGTGGCGTCCCGAGTCTTTCTTCACACGTTTACCCATCGCCGCCTCGTCCCCCTGCACATCCAGCAGATCGTCGGCAATCTGAAACGCCAAGCCCAATCGACGGCCGTATTCGTGCAAAGCCCGTGTCTGCAGCTCATTGGCGGCGGCACACAATGCGCCCAGCCGCAACGAGACCAACAGCAACGCCCCTGTCTTGCGGGCATGAATCGATTCCAACGTCTGCAAGTCGCCGCCGGTTTGTTCGGCAGCCAGGTCGTCCACTTGTCCCCCGACCATGCCTGCGGCGCCGGCGGCCTCGGCCAAGGCGGCACAGCAGCGAGCGGCGGCCTCCGGCGGTTGAGTATGTTTGGCGATCACCTCGAAAGCCAGAGTCAGCAAGGCGTCTCCCGCCAGGATGGCCATAGCCTCGCCGTAGACCTTGTGACAGGTCGGCCGGCCGCGACGCAAGTCGTCATCGTCCATCGCCGGCAAGTCGTCGTGAATCAGCGAATACGTGTGAACCATCTCCACACCGCAAGCCGCCGGCAACGCCTGCTGATAATCGCAACCGCAAGCCTCGGCCGCCATTAACGTAAGGAGGGGTCGCAACCGCTTGCCGCCGCCCAGCAGGCTGTAACGCAGGGCTTCCGCCAGTTGACCGGGACAGCCCGCCGGCAGGCGTGTGTACACATCCAGCGCTGACTCGATCTGTTGGATCTGCCATCGAGTGAGCTCGGCGAATGACGCGGTCTGGAGAATCACCACCGGCCCCCGTGGCAGTTGGTAGCTCCGCATCCAAGCGGCTCATTCCGGCGGAAGCCGGCACTACGAACCTGTTATTCTAAAACAGGCCGCCGGAATCGTCCACGTCGTTGGGCGTAGCCCGCTTGCGGGGTTCGGACGGCTTGGACCGTCGTTGACTGCGCATCTGGACCTTTTCTTCGAGCGAATTTGCCGCCGGCTCCTCGAAAGGCTCCGTCATCGGATTGCCGTTGGCATCGATTCCCGTCAGCACTTCGATCCTGCGTTGGGCATTCTCCAGCAGTCCGTAGCATTGCTTGAGCAGCCGGATGCCCTGCTCGTAGCGCCCGAGAGCCTCGGCCAAGCCGATTTGTCCTTCCTCCAGCTCATGCACAATTGTCTCCAGCCCTGCCAAGGCATCTTCGAAACAAGGCTCGGATTTGCCGCGCGGCTCGGAAGGGGACGGTGAAGACATATGGTCAACATACCACGATGTTGGCAAACAATCTCGGAATGTCTTCGGTGTATCGAGAAGCGCGTCTCCGCGGTCAGCGCGGCGGACGGGCAGCCAGAATCAGCCGCAGCTTGTGTTCGTGCAAGCCGGCCTCCAGGCCGACCGGGTATTCATGCGGATGAATGAACCGCTTGATGCCGGCGTGAAAACCGGCGAGTTGATCGAGCGTGCGCTGCCGGCTGGAGTGAATCGTCGGCAAGTCGTAGGTTGACTCGCCGCCGCGCAAGACCGGCACGAGCAGGTCCTCGTGCGGTGACGCCGGTGAGAATCGCTTGCGGCGTGTGAGATCGAGCGGATCGACAAGCACGGCGTCTTGCAGGCGGGCGCGCACGCTGAAATCGGAAAGCTCGTCCCAGATCAGGTCGGCCAGAAAGCCGTCGTCGCCGCGGAATCGCCGCACTTGCAGAATCCCCGGCGTGGAGACCTTGATCGCCTGCTCCGACAGTTTGATTTTGTGCTGCCACGCGCCGCCAGCGGGCTTCAGCGCGGCGAGTTTGTACACGCCGCCGAGCGCGGGCTGATCGTAACTTGTGGCTAGGCGCGTGCCTACGCCCCATACTCCGATGGTAGCGCCCTGCTGCTTGAGACTGGAGATGACGTGCTCATCGAGATCGCTGGAGGCCACAATGGCCGCTTGCGGGAAACCGGCGGCATCGAGAATCTTGCGGGCTTCGATGCTGAGGTACGCCAGATCACCGGAATCGAGGCGAATGCCCAGCATCTCGTGGCCCTGCTCGCGCAGCCAGCGTCCCACTTCCACGGCGCGTCGCACGCCTTCCAGCGTGTCGAAAGTATCGACCAGGAATACGCAGTTGTTGGGCATGGCCTCGGCGTAGGCGCGAAACGCCGAGAGTTCGTCGTCGAACGACATCACCCAACTGTGGGCATGCGTGCCTCGGACGGGAATCTCGAACAGGCGGCCGGCTAACACGTTGCTGGTGGCCCCACAGCCGCCGATGTACGCGGCGCGGCTGGCCGTAACACCGCCATCAATGCCTTGCGCGCGGCGCAGGCCAAACTCCAAGACCGGCTCGCCGCGCGCGGCCAGGCAAATGCGGGCCGCCTTGGTCGCGATCAGCGTCGGAAAGTTCACCAGCGTCAACAGCGGCGTCTCCAGAAGCTGGCATTCCAGCAGCGGGCCACGAACGCGCAGCAGCGGCTCGTGCGGAAAGCAGGCAGTCCCTTCCGGCAGCGCATCGATATCGACCGAGAGCCGCAGTTGACCGAGATATTCCAAAAAGCCGCGCTCGAAGAGCGGCCGCGCATCGTCGCCGGTGAGCGTGGCCAGATACGCCAGATCCTCGGCGGAGAAATGAAACTGCCGGCAGTAGTCGATCACGCTCGCCAGTCCGCACGCAATGCTAAAACCTCCCTTGAATGGTTGCTTGCGAAACGTGAGTTGAAAGACCGCCTCGTCTTGCAGGCGGTTCGTCTTCCAATAGCCGTAGGCCATGGTGAGCTGGTAGAGATCGGTCAAGAGCGCCAGCGAGTGGCCGTAAAGAGAGAGCGAGGTGGACATAATCAGAGTCGGTAGTCAGTAGTCAGTAGTCGGTAGTCAGTAGTCAATAGTTCGTTGGGGAGTGTTGGTTAGTCCGGCGGGGGTTGGGCCGTTATACTACGGACTACTGACAACGGACTACGGACGATGGTTAACCATGGATGAGCAGCTTTGGGCGCCGTGGCGATTGGCCTATATCAAGAAGGATGAGGCCGCACCCGCTGCTGCGCAAGACCTGCACTGGTTGCCGGGCGCCGACCGTGGCTGTTTCCTCTGCCGGGCTGTGGCGGAAGAGCGGGATCGCGAGAATTTGCTTGTGGCCCGCGGCCCGCACGCGGTGACGATCTTGAATCGGTATCCTTATAACAACGGCCACCTGCTGATCGCCCCTCGATTGCACAAGGCAGCACTGGAGACGTTGGACAGCACCGAGCATCTTGAGGTGCAACAGGCCATCACGCAATTCGTTGGGTTGCTCACCGGGCTGATGAACGCCGAAGGGTTCAATATCGGCTTGAATCTCGGGCGGCTGGCGGGCGCGGGCCTGCCAGGCCATCTGCACTGGCACATCGTTCCGCGTTGGAATGGCGATACGAATTTTATGCCGGTCGTGGCGGGAACAAAGGTCATTCCCCAGTCTCTCGATTGCTTGTGGGAGCTGCTGCACAGGGCCGTGACAGCGGGCGGTTCGCCATGACTGGCCTTGCAGCTAGCGTTTCCCCACCTGTCCGGGAGCCCGATGGCGCGCAGATCTGGCAATACGAACTGCTCGCGCCGTACGCCATGTCCAGCCGGCTTTCGGCGGGGCGCAAGTATCCGGAGCCAACGCAGCCGTTTCGCGGACCGTTTCAGCGGGATCGTGACCGCATCGTGCATTGCTCTGCTTTTCGCCGGCTGAGTCACAAGACGCAGGTCTTTGCCGGCGAGCGAGGCGATTACCCTCGCACGCGCTTGACGCACACGCTGGAAGTCACGTGCGTGGCCCGCACGCTGGGACGCGCCTTGCGATTGAACGAAGATCTCATCGAGGCGCTCTCGCTGGCGCACGACTTGGGCCATCCTCCCTTCGGGCATGCCGGCGAGGAAACGCTCAATTCTTGTCTCGCCAGCGAGGGAGGCTTCTGCCACAACCGGCAGGGGCTGCGGATTGTGGAAGAATTGGAGCAGCGCTATCCCGACTTTCCCGGTCTCAACCTGAGCATCGAGACATTAACGGGACAGACTGCCCGGGGCAACAAAGGCTCGGCCGTGCAGCCCCTCTTGGAAGTGCAGGTGGTCGATGCTGCGGATGGCATGGCGTACAACACGCACGACGCCGACGACGCGCTGGAGCTGCGGTTGCTGGTGCTCGAGGAGCTGCTCGAGTTTCCGTTGTGGCGGGAGGCGGCCGTGCGGGTGTGTCATCAATATTCCGACCTCCAGCCGCAGCAACTTCAGCGGGCGATCATCCACGAACTGATCGCTTGGCAGGTGGCCGACCTGCTCCAAGAGACCAGCGCCCGACTCGCGCAGCACGCCATCGATAGTCCCGCCGCCGTGGCGCGGGCGCCGCGAATTGTGCATTCTGGCGCGGCGCTCGATCAGATGAAGCAAGAGGTGCAGAACTTCCTGCATCATCGCGTCTACCGCCATCCGCAGATCCTCTCGGTCCGCCGGGCGGCACAGGCGCGTCTGGCGGAGCTGTTCGAGCAGCTAACGCAGCGCCCCGAACATCTGCCGCAGCGTTTCCATCGTCGCATCGAAGTGGCGGGCTTGCGCCGCACCGTGGCCGATTATTTGGCCGGCATGACCGATCGCTACGCGGATCAGCAGCACGCGCTCTTGTGCAGCCCTCTCCAGGGGTGGTAACTGCCTCCCCGTGTGCTACAATTTCGATTGTGGGCTGACTCTGGGGTGTCGGGGGTTCGCTGAACCCGCCTGGAAGGAACGAGTTGCACTCTACGAAGCGGTCCGGAAACCTTGCCTCCGGAGCCACTGATGCCGAATCTTGCGCTTCTCATCCTGCGCATCGTGTTCTTGCTGGTTGCCGGCTTGATTGGGATTGTGCTGATCCAATACATCGCCAACCCTGCCTGGCTGCAATGGACAGTGTTCGGGACCGTGCTGCTGATCGCGATCGGCGTGGTTGGCGTGGATATAGTTATCCCGCGAAAGCAGCTAGACACCATTTCCGCCGTGTACTTCGGGCTGATCGTGGGTTTGTTCCTCGCGTACATCGCTGGCCTGGGTCTGGAAGGCATACCCATGCCCTTTCCCGTGGATCGCGCGGTACGCTTGGTATTCGGGATGATTCTCTGCTACGGCTGCATCAGCCTGCTGTTGCAAACCAAGAACGATTTTCGCTTCATCATCCCCTACGTGGAGTTTTCCAAAGAGATTAAGGGCGCGAAGCCTTTCGTGCTGGATACCAGCGTCGTGATCGACGGCCGCATCGCCGACGTAGTCGATACCAAGATTATCGACAGCCAGCTCGTCATGCCCCGGTTTGTGCTCAGCGAATTACAAGGCATCGCCGATAGCGCCGATCGCATGCGCCGCGCGCGTGGCCGCCGCGGGCTGGATATTCTCAATCGTATCCGCAGCGCCGGCATCGATCTGCAGATCTTCGATCGCGAGTTGCCCGAGTTCGCCGGTCAGACGGTCGATCTCAAGCTGGTGTTGTTGGCAAAACACATGGGGGGCAAAGTTGTCACCAACGACTACAACCTCAACAAGGTGGCCAAGCTGCACGGCGTGGGCGTGGTGAACCTGAACGATCTGGCCAACGCTTTGAAGCCCGTGTTTCTCCCTGGCGAGACGGTGGAAGTGCGGATCGTCAAGCACGGCGAAGAGCAGGGGCAAGGCGTGGGCTACCTGGACGACGGCACGATGGTCGTGGTCGAGAACGGCCGGGAGCACTTGAACCGCCTGGTAAAGATTGCCGTGACCAGCGTGTTGCAAACCAGCGCCGGCCGGATGGTCTTCGGCAAGTACGACTCTGCGGCGTAGCGTGCGCCAAAATCGTCGGGTTGCCATCAAGTCGGCACTGAGGCTCTCGCTATTTTCAGCAGCATTCTCAGTGCGGTGTTGACGGCCTCTGTGTCGGGAAACGCCTCGGCGACGTCGGGAGCGAGCCGAATCAGGTTCGTTCCCGCTTTGTAATCCTGGGCATACTTGCCGCGGACACCAGCGCGGATCAGGGCTGCGTCGTACTCAGGACGCAGTTCGTCGGTGGTAGCTTTCTTAGGCTTCTTCTTCATATGCCCTTCGTTCGCGAGGTGTTGTTCGGCGAACACTAATAATTCTTATCCGTTTGCCGCGGCGAGTGTGCGAAACCATCAGCACGCGATTCTGATCCGACAGGCCAATCGTGATCGATCGCTCTTCCTCATCTGAATGGTCTGGATCGGGAAATGTTCGCGAGAGGGGATCGCCAAACACCGTTGCAGCCTCTTCGAAGGCAACCTTGTGCTTCCTGAGATTTCCGGCAGCCTTGCGATCATCCCACTCGAACTCCATACGATGCAATCCGGCGCTTCCAAATTGAGCGTTCCGTTCACGCGATGATGTCTTTCACCACGCGGCCATGCACGTCCGTCAGACGGAAGGGGCGGCCGTCGTACCGATAGATCAGCTTCTCGTGGTCCAGACCCAAGAGGTGCAAGATCGTGGCGTGCAGGTCGTGCATGTGAACCTTGTTCTCGATCGCCAGATGGCCAAATTCGTCGGTGGCCCCGTAGGCAAATGCCGGCTTCACGCCGCCGCCGGCCAGCCATACCGTGAACCCGCCCGCGTTGTGGTCGCGGCCCGTGCCGTTTTTCTCCGCATACGGCGTGCGGCCGAATTCGCCTCCCCACCACACAATCGTGTCTTCCAACAGCCCTCGCTTCTTCAAGTCCTCCAGCAGGCCTGCAATCGGACGATCGACCGCGCGGGCATGCTCTCCATGCTTGGGCAAGTTAGAGTGCTGATCCCAAGCGGGATTTGCGGAGTTGTCTCCATAGGTCACTTGAATGTACCGCACGCCCGACTCCGCCAGCCGGCGGGCCATCAAGCATTGGCGTCCGAAGTTATCGGTCTCTTTCTGGCCGATGCCGTAGGAAGCGAGGGTGTCGGCAGATTCTTTGGCTAGATCCAGCACGTCGGGCGTGTTGTTCTGCATCCGCCACGCGAGCTCGTAGGAATTGATGACCGCCTCCAGCTCATCGTCGCCGGGACTCTTCTTCGCCTGCTCGGCATTCATCCGGCGCAGCAGCTCGAACTGCCGCTCCTGCTCCGCCAGAGACAGCGTGCCGTTGGTAAGATTCTTGATCGTGGCTTCTGAGGCCGACGTGCCCGCCTTGCCGATGGCCGTGCCTTGAAACAGTGCGGGCAGAAAGGCGTTGCCATAGTTGCGCGGACCGCCGTTGCCGCTGGAGGGGCTGATCGAGATAAAGCCCGGCAGGTTCTCGTTCTCCGTCCCCAGGCCGTAGGTGATCCACGATCCCATCGAAGGTCGAATGAAATTGGTCGAGCCGCAATGCAAGAACAGCGTGGCCGGACCGTGGGCAATGCCCTCCGTCTGCATCGAATGCACGAAACACAAATCGTCCACGTGACGGGCCACCTCGGGAAACAGATCGCTGGCCCAGCGGCCGCTTTCGCCATGTTGGGCGAACTTCCACAGCGGCTTCATCAGCCGTTGCGAGCTAGCCTTGTTCTCGCCGCTATTGGCAATCTTGCGGGCGTCGTGAAAATCGAACATCTGGCCGTCGTCTTTGTCCAGACGCGGCTTGTAATCGTAACTATCGACATGGCTCACGCCGCCTTGCATGAACAAGAAGATGACGCGCTTGGCCTTCGGGGCAAAGTGCGGCCTCTTGATCGCCAGCGGATTCGCCGCGCCGGCGGACTGGCCGGCCATACCCGCCAGGGCCAGATAGCCGAAGCCACACGCGGCGGATTGCAGCGCTTCACGACGAGTGCATAGGGAAGGCGTCATGCGAAAGTCTTCAGGTGGGTTATCAACGGTCATTCAACGTACCGAAAGTCGGGCGAAGCGAACAGCGTCTGGACAAGCGTGGCCCAGGCGGATTTCATCTCCTCGCCCACACGCACGTGGTCCAGGGCGATGGTCCGTTCGGCGGCAGTGGGTCCGCGGCCGAGGATCAGACGATACAGGTGATCCACGCGCGCGGCGTCCTCCGCCAAGGGCGATTTCATCAAGTGTTGCGCCGTGAGCGCGGCCTGCTCGCGCACGAACGGATGATTCATCATAAACAAGGCTTGCGTGGCGACCGTGCTGGTGTTGCGGCGGCCCGTCACCATGCTGGGATCGGGATAGTCGAACACCTCGAAGATGTCCGGCAGCGAGTTGCGAAACGCGGGCACAAAAACGCTGCGGCAAGGGGCGGTGTGCTTATAGGCGTAGTCGGCCGCCACGGATGTCGGAAACGTCGCTCCCTGGGGCGTGTTATCCAACTGTCCGCTGATCTGCAGCATCGCATCGCGGAGGGATTCCGCCTCCAGCCGCTGACGAAACGCGTGCGAGAGCAGCTCGTTCTCCGGATCGAGCCGCCGTGCTTCGGCCGATTCCTGCGAGGCAAGCTGATACGTGCGGGACAAGGCCAGCTCCCGAATCAGCCGCTTCACCGACCAGCCCTGCTCAATGAACCGCGCGGCCAGATCATCGAGCAGCTCCGGGTGAGAAGGCGCCTCGCCCGTGGTGCCAAAGTTGTCGTTGGTGCGCACCAGGCCGGACCCGAACATCCAATGCCAGACGCGGTTGACCATGACCCGTGCCGTCAGCGGATGGGCCGGATCGACCAGCCATTGGCCCAATTGACGGCGGCCGCTTTCGCCATCGGGAATCGAGGGGGCTTCTCCCGAGGTGGCCACTTGCAGATAGCCGCGCGGCGCCATCTCCCCCAGGGTGTGAACGCTGCCGCGAATGTGGATCGGCACGTCCTTGAATTTGCCCTCCTCGCGCAACGTCATCACCATCGGCCGTTGCGGGCCTTGTTCCTTGAGTTGCTTGAGCTCCTGCTCCATCCGCTTGATGTCTTTCTTTAACTCGTCGGACTGCCTCTGAGCTTCCGCGGGCAGCGAGGCGGCTGCAGTGCTACCGGATGCCCCCGACTTGCCGCTGGCCGGCGTTTCTCCCTCCAGCGGCAAAAACTGCACGGCATCGGCGGTTACGTGGCCGGTCGTGCCTTCATTCGAGACCAGCACGTAGCCCTGATTCTGCTCGAAGCGAAATTGCCCCAGCGACGCGAAGCGGTTGTCGATCGGCGGCTGCTGCTGCTGGTTTAACTCCACGTCGGTCTCGCCATCCGCGTGCAAAATATGGAGCGGCACCTTCGTCGAGCGGCTCGCGCCGGGGGAATACGCCAGCCGCACTTCGTAGCGTCCCGGCTTGAGCTGATCCGATTGGAACGTGATCGTCTTGCTTCCCTTGGCTTTGTTCATGTCGTGCAGGTAGCCGTCGCCAATGTAACGCTTGCTGTGCTGCGACACCTGCCACTCGCCCACGAGTTTGGCCTGGCTGCTATCGACCACCACGCCCGGCACATTCGCTGCCGCCAGCACGTCGGGCGAGGCCTCCGTGGCGGTGCTCACCGCATCGGCCAGCTTTGTGGCCCGGCTCTTGGCCACTTTAATGTCTTTCTCCAACGCCGCGAGCAGCGTCTCCTGTGCCTTCAACTCCTGCTCCATCCTGGGCTCGATGGGCAGCGGCAGCTCGACCCATTTGGAAACATTGGAATGTTCCAGGGCCGTGGCGCTCCGCAGGATGCCGGCCAACGCGTAATAGTCCTTGGTGGGAATCGGATCGAACTTGTGGTCGTGGCAGCGGGCACAGGCAATCGTCTGCGCCAGGAACGCCTTGCCGATGGCGTCCAACTGCTCGTCGACCACATCCATATCCAACTGCTTCTTATCCTGCTCCTCGAAGTTGGTGTTCCCCAACATTAAGAATGTGGTGCCGGTCATCTGCCGCTGGCGAGTCTGCCAGTCTTCGGCGGGCAACAGGTCGCCGGCAATCTGCTCTTGCACGAAGCGGTCGTAAGGCAAGTCGCGATTGAAGGCGTCAATCACGTAGTCGCGGTAACGCCAGGCTTGCGGGAAAACGAATCCCCGCAGCGTGACCGACTCTCCATAGCGAGCCACGTCCAACCAGTGCCGGCCCCAGCGCTCGCCGAACCGCGGCGAAGCCAGCAGCTCGTCCACCAGGTTCTCGGTCGCCCGTTGCCAATCCCGCGCGGCCGCCTGCTCGAATGCGTCGATCTGTTCCGGCGTCGGCGGCAATCCGGTCAAATCAAAATACAGTCGCCGAACGAGCGCTTGCGGCTTAGCGTCTTCCGCCGGCGCCAGCCCCACTTTCTCCATCGAGGCTAGCATGAACTGATCCACCGCGCCCCGCGGCCACTGTGGGTCTTTTACGTCCGGCGGCGCATGCTTCCTCACCGGCTGATAAGCCCAGTGCTTGCGGCCCGTCTCCAGGTTGGCCACATCGCCGGCCACACCGGAAGGCGCGACTTCACGGGGATCCGGCGCGCCCATCTTTATCCATTTCTCCAGCACCGCGATCTGGGCGGGCTTGAGCTTGCCGCTGGGAGGCATCTCGAAGCCAGCATACCGAACAGCTTCGATCAATAGACTCTGCTTGGGATCGCCCGGGACGATCGCGGGCCCCGATTCGCCCCCCCTAGCCCAGCCGCCGCGCCAATCGAGCCGCAGCTCCCCCTTTTGCTTTCCCGGCCCATGGCAGTCGTAACAGTTCTTGACCAGCAGCGGGCGCACGTGCTTCTCGAAGAACTCAACACCTTGCGTCGAAGGCTTTTCGCCCTCCGCCGCTTGGAGCGTGAGGCCCGAAAGAATGCCTAGCGCCACGACTTGCCGCAGGAGTGTTAGCTGGCGGATAGGGATGCGTTTCATAGCCTCTCATTCTAAGCTCCCGCCGCCGTTTGGGGAGACGTTTTTTGCTTCACTTTGAGATCACGACTTGGAGCTAATAGCTACAAGTGCGGCGACTGCGAGACGGGCCAGGCGCGGCTCGCCCGACTGCTCGGCTTTCTGCAAGGCCGGTTTTGCCTCGCGGGCCGCGGGGCCGATCTGGCCCAGTGCCCATGCGGCACGCTCGCGCACTGCGAGATGCCCGTGATTGGCCAGCGTTTCGATCAGCGCACGGACTGCTCCCGCGCTGTCGTGCTTCAACCGCCCCAGCAGGGAACAGGCCCAGTAGGCGATGTTCTGATCGGGATTGATCACGAGTGCCGTGAGCGCGGGCACATCGCCGATGGCCGGAGGCCCGAGGTCCTCCAAGGCGGCCACGGCCCAGTCCCGCACCTCTGCATCGCGATCTCCGCTGGCCCGCGTCAGCGCCACCGCCGCTTCTTGTGCCTCGGCTCCGAGTCGTGCCAACGCTTCGGCGGCCTTCGCCCGCAGAGAGGCATCCGCGGCGGTTAGTACGGACTGCATATGCTCCGACAACATTATACACCTCGACGGTAGATAGAATTAAGACGAATCTGCGCCGCTGAGATCGCCGGTGCGTTGTGCCCAATCGCGGTAAGCGGCGTACACGGCATCGTAGGCCTTACGGTTGACGCGTTGCGGCTTCACCACGCGGGCGGCATTGGCCTCGCCTCCCGCCATCGCTCGAATCGCAGCGGCCGGGTTGCGAAAGCCGCTAACCTGCGGGCCGGCGGCCAGCACGCCCAGGATCGCCGCGCCCAGAGCCGGA
>JBGTDH010000490.1:0-2419 GCA_041748435.1 Pirellulales bacterium | reverse complement strand
TGCCAAGGTTAAATAGATCCAGCCTCCCTCTTCATGCCTGAGCAAGGGGTCACGCGCTACCGAATCGGTCCAGGCGTCGTCCATCGCTTGCAGCACATTTGGCTGAATTAGCAGGTCATAGGCAGTTGGAGCGTCCATCGGTCCACCGATCAGATAGGTAAACGGCGGCTCCGCAAGAGTACTCTAAGGTTTTGCTAAGATAACTCAAGATTGCAACCGCTCCGTCCCGCTGCCCGATAGATGTGCCCATGATTCTTCTTTCTGTCAACGGAGTGACCAAGCATTACGGCCCGCAGGCGGTGCTGGATGGGGCGGCGTTTGAGCTGCGGCCAGGGGAGAAGGCGGGATTGGTCGGGCCGAATGGGGCGGGTAAGACCACCCTCTTGAAGATTCTGTCGGGGCACGAACAGGCCGATAGCGGCAGTGTGGAGCTGCATGCATCGGCACGGCTGCGGTATCTGGAGCAGCAGCCCGATTTTCTCTCTGGGCGAACGTTGTGGGACGAAGCCGCCAGCGCGATTGACGAGCTTCGCGACCTGGTGCGGCAACTCGAAGATGCGGCGCATGCGCTCAGTGCCGCGAACGACGAGGCGGAGCATAAGCGGCTGGCGACACGGTTCGATCGGTTGCAGCACGACTGCGAGCGACATGATGTTTACAACCTGGATCGCCATGTGGAGCGCGTGCTGGATGGTCTCGGATTTACGCGGGCCAGTTATCAGCAGCCGGTGGAGCAGCTCAGCGGCGGACAACAGAACCGGCTGCTGCTAGGCAAGCTGCTGCTGGCCGAGCCGGATGTGATGCTGCTGGACGAGCCTTCCAATCATCTGGATATCGAGGCCACCGAGTGGCTGGAAAACTTCCTGGCGGGCATCGAGGCCGCGCTCCTGGTCGTCAGCCACGACCGGTACTTTCTGGATCGCGTGACCAACCGCACGTTGGAGCTGTTTCACGGCACGGTCGATGCCTACACGGGCAACTTCTCGGCCTACTGGCGACAGAAGGCAGAGCGGCTGGAGGTGCAGCGCCGCACCTACGAGCGGCAGCAGGAAGAGATCGCCAAGATGGAGGATTTCGTCCGCAAGAACGCCTACGGCCAGAAGCATGCCCAGGCCAAGGATCGTGAGAAGAAGCTGGCCCGCATCGAACGCATTGAGGTGCCGCGAGAGATCGCAGCCCCGCCGATGGCCTTTCCGCCCCCCGCGCGCTCGGGCGATATCGTGCTGCGGGCCGAGCATCTGTCGAAAGGTTTTGATCGCCCGCTGTTCGCCGACCTGAGCTTCGATATTCTTCGTGGGCAGCGGTTCGGCATCCTCGGGCCGAACGGCTCAGGGAAGACCACGCTGCTGCGCACGATTGTGGGGGAGCAGAAACTGGACGAAGGCCGCGTCTATCTGGGGGCCAATGTGCGGTTGGGCTACTACGATCAGATGCTGCACTTTGATGATCCCGAGTCGATGGTGGTCGATGCCATTCGCCCGCCGCATAAGGAGTTCAACGAACCGCAGCGGCGGGACATGCTGGCCCGTTTCGGCATTCGCGGCGACATGGTCTTCCAGCAGGTGGGCAGTCTCAGCGGCGGCGAGCGCAGCCGCGCGGCATTGGCTCAGCTTGCGGCGTTGGACGCCAACTTCCTGGTGCTGGACGAGCCGACGAACCATCTCGATCTGTGGGCGCGCGATGCCTTGGAGCGGGCCATGCTCCAGTTCGAGGGGACGCTGCTGTTCGTCAGCCACGACCGCTATTTTCTGAATCGCGTGGCCGATCAGCTCTTGGTTGTCGAACCCGCCCGCTTCCGGGTGATCGAAGGAAACTACGAGACGTACCTGCATCTGGTGCGCGAAGGCCTGGCCGGACTGGCATCCGAACCGATGTCCAAGTCCGAGGGGAAGAAGGCCGAGATCGCGGCCCGCAAGAGTGCGTCGAAGGCGACCAAACCCAAGCGGCGGTTTCCTTATCGCAAGGTGGAAGATCTGGAGGCGGAGATCTTTCAGCGAGAAAGCCGGATCGAAGAGCTGCACGCCGCGCTGGCCGATCCCGAAGTGCTTCGCAACGGCCCGCGCGTGCGAGACATCCAGGCCGAGATTGGCCAGCAGCAGGCCACGCTGCAGACGCTTTACCAACACTGGGAAGAAGCCACGGAGCTGAACTAACTCCCCAGTGGTCGTATCATTCGCGCCCCCCACACCTCCTGCTGCCTCCCGCGCGCGCGGTGGAGGAGCTCTCCGCCGTCACGCTCTCTAAGATCGAAGCCGTGCGCATCGCCCAAGGCCAGTTCCTCGATCTCCCGCCCGACCCGGCCGACGAGCTCGCCGCCTTCGATGCCGCCTGCTAGCCATTCTCGCCCGCCGCCCCGACGGCCGCTTCGGCGCCCGGTGCAACTTAACGACGTAAAGGCCGAGCTAAGTAGTTGGACAGC
>JBGTDH010000489.1:0-6444 GCA_041748435.1 Pirellulales bacterium | reverse complement strand
AGGGAAGGGGAGAAGGCGGCCTGCAGCCGGCGCGGGGCCGGCGGCGAACGCAGGAAATGCCGGGAACTTCGGTTCCTACCGTGCGGCAAGGGGTTCAACTATAATCAGTTGCTGTGGCAACGCCAGCGGACTCGAAGGCCCCAATTCGAGCAACGGCGGCCGCTTGGCGCTGCCGGTCGAAGCCGTGCGGCGGGCTGTCTCCGAGTTGCGCGCCAAGCATGTCGCCGCTGATGAAACACGCTTCACGCGGCTGGTGTCCAGGGTCCGCGCTCCCGCGGAGCCAGAGGGCGACAATGCCCTGGCCATCGACCGGGCCGGCCTAGTGCGCGTGCCCACGCTGGAGGTGAACCTGGCGGAGCCGTTCACCCTGGAGGCGTACGTGACACCGCTGTGGGAAGCGCCCCGCGTTCGCGGCATTGTCTGGATCACCGACTTGCACCATGGCATCTACTCGATCTCCCGCTGGTTCGCGGGCTGGCCCGGTCAGAAGAGCCACGTGGAGGCGATTGGAAGCCGCGTGGTCGCCGGCCAGCGGGTGCATCTGGCTGGAGTGCTGGCGGGCGAACAGCTGCGGCTGTATGTCGATGGGCAACGTGTGGCGGAATCGCCGCTCCAGGGATTGCCCAAGGGAAGGCGAAAGAGTTTCGAGCTCGGAGCGGGCCTGGAAGGAGTTCTGGACGAGGTTCGGGTCTCCAAGCTCGCGCGTTACGACCAGAACTTCACGCCCGAACTCCGTTTCCAACCCGACGCGCACACGCTGGCCCTATATCATTGCGATGAGGGCCAAGGAGAGTCTCTGACCGACTCGTCCGGAAACAATCACCACGGCACGCTGGTGAGCGCCACTTGGGTGGCCGCCAAAAACCGCGAGCCGTGAGAGTTACGCGTCACTGGCGAGTTGGAGCGAGCGGTATACTATTGTTAGGGTGAACTTACATTGTCACGGAATCGTCTACGGATACTGGCGTGGCGGGTGATGATGAAATTGCTGACGATCTGATCTCAGGAAGCCTGAAGCGGTCCAAGTCCTATCCTCTGGACTATGGAAGGAAGTCATACGGCGAGATCAAGCGCCTGGCGGCGGGAAATCCACCGGATGGCAAGGCGCGTCCGATGAAGAAGCTCATCGAGCAGACTCGCCGGTTGCAAGAAAAGGGCCGAGGACGACAATCATGAGAAGCACCCAGAATTACAGGACCCGGCTGGCCCAGATCTCTCGATTGTGGGCAGAGCAAGACTATGATGCGGCGCTCTCGAACGTCGAAGACCTGTCGAGTCAGTGGCCCGGCAATGCGCACTTGCGAGTCTTGTGGTCGAACCTGATTCAATTGCAGCACAAGCCGCAGCACGATCTATCGGAAGCCCGTCAGGCGCTGCGGCAGGCCATCGATCTGGACGAGACGTCTCCTGAGGCGGCGATTGAGTTGGGGCATTATTTGCACAACGTGGAGGACAACGCCCGCGGAGCAGCCAAGGCATTCTCCGCAGCCGCGGCGAACGCCCGAAGCCTGCTGGTCGAGGCCTTGGTGGGCGAAGCCCGCGCGTTGATCGAACTCGGAAAGAAGGAGGATGCCCGCCACCGGTTGTTGGAAGTGCTGCATGTGACAGGCGCGTCAGGAGCATCTCAAAGCAGCGATGTTCGGTCGCAAGTCACAGCCGAGATCGATGAGCTGGTGGGAACGCTGTATTCCAACGGCGCTGCAAAGTGTCCGCAGACCACGGCGCGAGCTGTCCGCGGCGCGTAACGATTGCATTAGCTTAACACGGCCGAGAAGTCGCCAATGAGGCGCAGCAGCACTTCCCGCGTGGCTTGCGCGGGCGTGTTCTGGCGGGGTTGACCCTTGAGCTTGGCGTATCGCTGCAGGCTGATCTCGCCGCCTTTGCGCACGAGGAGCTCGTAGTAGCTGCTCTGGCCTTCGCCTTGCTGCGGCGGTGTGGAGCGGAGCTGCACGATGCACTGCTCAGCATCGACTTCGATCGGGCTGATCGGCTCGAGCAAGTAGCTCAATCGCTTGGAGAGCAACTCGCCCAGGTCTTTGAGCCGCTTGGGGGCGGCATCGGCCAGCGTGTCGCTGTGAACGGTCAGATGCAAAAATGCGCAGCCCAGCGACTCCAGCGCCGTCAGCTCGCACGTTAAGCGCTGGCCGTCGTGCTCGGCCGCGAGCGCTTGCGGAAACGCCGCGCCCAGCGCGAGTTGGCTCAACGCGGTTCTGGCCTGGTCGAGTAGGCTCATGATGCTTGTTTCTTGGGGGCCGGGGGTTTGATCTGTTGCAGCTTGTGCTCCATACCGTCGAAACTCAGAGTCGCGGTCGAGCCATCCAGCACGGTCTCGATATGCACAGGACGCCGCCACAGGCGATGCAGGTTCGCGAGCGTGTCTTTGGCGTAGTTCATTTCCAACTCCACGCCGTTGTAGCGATGCTCCAGAAATAGCTCGCCGCGGTTCTTGTAGTTGCCGTCCCGCACGGCGATGAACGGCCGCCCGCGATTGGTCAGGTTGAACAGCAGCCGCTCCTTGATCTTCGGAAACTCGCGGCTCTCGATCTCATAGTAATTGGCGTCCGGGTTGTAGCCGAACGAAAACAGCTTGTGCTCGCGGCAGAAATCGAGCGTCAGGAAGGTGTCGATGAACGTCAGGTCGTTGTGAATGCGGCGGACTTCGAAAATCTGCTCGCGGCCGAGATTGGCGCCTGTGTTCCACTCCCGTTTGGCTTGCAAATCGTCGCAATCGTCGAAATCTTTGCCGAAGCGCCCCTTGTTCCAGCGTTCTTCGATATCGCGAAACAGCTCGATGCCCAGCTTGTAGGGGTTCAGCCGTCCCTGGCTGGTGGCCATGGTGCCGGCATGATGGTCCGCGTAATCGACCACGTCCTGCGGCTCCAGTCCCTGCCGGGTCATGATGGTCGAGTGCCAGTAGCTGGCCCACCCCTCGTTCATGATCTTGGTCTGCGCCTGTGGGGAGAAGTAATAGGCTTCGTCCCGGACGATGGAGAGCACCTCCAACTGCCACGGCTTGAGCGGAGCGTGCTCCAGCAGGAACAGCATCACGTCCAGCGTCGGCTCGGAGGGAAAATGCTTGTCGGAGTCCTGCTTCTTCTTCATCGCGGCGGCTTCGGCGGCCAGCACGCCCGGCGGATTGATGTAAGACTCCATGTACGGCTTGGATTGGAACCTGCCCGGCTGCGGCAACTCGTCCTCTTCCTCGGATGGCTTGAAATCGAAGCGGGTCTCCGGCTCGAACCGCTGGATAAACGGCGAGTGGATGTCGATCAGGTCTTCCACGCTCAGGCAGGCATCGATAAACGTCTCCACCTCCTCCACGCCAAAGCGATCCATGTAGCGGCGGATCCGATTGCCATGGTTGGCCATCTGATCCATCATTTTGCGGTTCGTCTGACTGAACCAGTAGTTGTTCTTGAAGAAGTCGCAATGCCCATACACGTGGGCCATGACCAGTTTCTGATCCGTGAGCGCGTTGCTGCGCATGAGGTACGCGTAGCACGGATTGTTGTTGATGACCAACTCGTAGATCTTCTGCAAGCCATACGAGTAGCCCTTGGCCAACTGCTCGTACTCCATGCCGAACCGCCAATGCGGATAGCGAGTGGGAAAGCCGCCGTAGGCCGCCACCGCATTGAGCTGATCGTAATCGACCACCTCGAACACGGTCGGGTAGAAATCCAGCCCGTAGCCGGCGGCGTACTCCTGCATCTTGGCCTGGCAGTCTGCCAGGTCGGAAGGGAGCGCGGAATTGAGATGGGCACTGGCCATAGTGTGGAGCTTTCGGCTATCAGCTATTGGCTATCGGCCAGAACATTCTGGCTGATAGCCGATAGCTGACAGCCAACAGCTTTTATCTTCCTTTCCCCAGAAACGCTTTGATCGAGTCGAAGATGGCTTCCTTATCGGCGATCTCGGAGAGGACGACTTTCTCCTCGGAATCGTCGATGCCGCCGCGCAGGGCGCGGATGAATTCGCCGCTGCCGTAGGGACTCTCGACCTGTCCGTAGCAGAACAGATTCACCTTGGGCAAAATCTCCTCGCGCAGCAGTTGCAAGCTCTGTTCGTTGTCTTCGCCCCAGTTGTCGCCATCGGAGAACTGGAAGCAATAAATGTTCCACTCGTCGGCCGGGAATTCCCGCTTCATTAGATCGACGCATACCCGGTAAGCCGAGCTGATGCGCGTGCCGCCGCTTTCCCGCGTGTGATAGAAGGTCTCTTCGTCGACCACGCGCGCCGCGGCATCGTGAATGATGTACCGCACCTCCACGCCGTCGTACTGGCTCTTGAGCCATGTATCGAGCCAGAAGGCCTCGATCCGGACAATCTCCTTCTGCTCGTCGGTCATCGAGCCGGAAACATCCATCATGTAAACGCAGACCGCGTTGGCCACCGGAAGCTGGATCGTGCTCCACGAGCGATAGCGTTTGTCTTCGCGAATGGGCACGACGCGCGGGTCGCTCTGATCGTAAGAGTTGCTGGAGATCTGCCGCCGCATGGCTTGCATGTACGTGCGTTTGAAATGCCGCAGCGATTCCGGGCCGGTGCGGCGAATGCTGGAGTAGCGGTATTTCTCCTCGGTGATGTTCTGCTTGCCCTTGGGTTCGATGCGCGGCAACTCCAGTTCATCGCCCAGAATCTCGGCCAGCTCTTCGAGCGAGACTTCCACTTCCAGGATGTGCGCGCCCGGCTCGCTGCCGGCTTCGCCATGCCCGTGCCCAGGTTTTCCCGGAGAGATGGGGTCCCCCTCCTGGCCATCGCCCTGAGCCACGCCGCCGGAACCGTTGTTGCCGTAGCGGAAGTCGGGCACATCAAGCTGCGGAATGGGAATGCTGACTAGATCGCGACCCTTGCGGCCGATCATCTCGCCGTGGCTCACGTATTTCCGCAGATTCTGGCGGATCTTCCCGCGCACAATCTGCCGGAATCGGTCCTGATCACGATCAATTTTGGACATCGTATGAAGATTAGCTGTCGGCGATCGGCTATCAGCTTTCGGCCAGACGACTCTGGCTGATAGCCGTTAGCTGACAGCCGATAGCCCCTTATAGAAACTAGTTCCCCTTGGTATCACCTCTGGCAAAGATGCTGGCCACGAAGTTCAGAACGTCGCTGGCGCTTTCTTCGTCGTAGCCGTAGTCGCGGATCAGGCGGCTCTTCACCACGTCAATCTTGGCCTGCGTCTGGGCGTCGACCACATTGGACACCAGGCTGGTGAGCTTGATCGTGTCTTTCTGATCCTCAAACAGTTTCAACTCCAACGCCTTGTACAAGCGTGCGTTGGTCTTGTAATCGAACGTCTTGCCGTCGATGGCCAAGGCGCCGATGTGGTTCATGATCTCCCGGCGGAAGTCGTCCTTGCGGCTTTCCGGGATGTCGATCTTCTCTTCGATCGACCGCATCAGCCGATGGTCCGCCTCCTCGTACTGGCCGGTGAACTTGTTCTTCACCTTCTCCCGCTGCGTGTAGGCCTTCACGTTGTCGATGTAGTTGCCGCACAGACGCTTGAGGGCGTCTTCATCGGCCGCGATGGCCCGCTGCACTTCGTTCTTCACGGTGTTCTCGTACTCCTCCTTCACCACGGAGAGCAACTGCCGATACTGGTTGCGCGTCTCTTCGCAAGTGATGAGGCTATGATGCTTCAGACCTGCTTCCAGTTCGTTGATCACCATAAAGGGATTAATGCTCTTGGCCTCCGGGTGGGCCACCAGGGCATTCGAGATCTTGTCCTGCACATAGCGAGGGGAGATGCCCATCATGCCTTCATTGACGGCCTGCTCTCGCAGCTCCTTGATGTTGTCTTCCGTAAAGCCCGGCAGGCTCTTGCCGTTGTACAGCTTGAGCTTCTGCAACAGGGAGAGGCCGGCGTTCTTGGGCTGCTCCAGCCGCGTGAGAATAGCCCACATGGCGGCCATCTCGATGGTGTGCGGCGCGATGTGCTTCCCCTTGACCTTCTCTTTGTTGTAGTCCTTCTCATAAATCTTGATCTCGTCCCGCAGCCGGGTGACATACGGCACGTCGATCTTGACCGTGCGGTCCCTCAACGCCTCCATGAACTCGTTGTTCTGCAGGCGGCGATACTCGGGCTCGTTCGTATGGCCGACGATCACCTCGTCGATATCGGTCTGCGCAAACTTCTTGGGCTTGACCTTGTGCTCCTGGCTGGCGCCAAGCAAGTAGTAAAGAAACGCCACGTACAGCTTCAGCACTTCCACGAATTCCACTATGCAGCGGTTGGCCACGTTGAATTCGCCATCGAAATTGAAAGCCCGCGGGTCGGAATCGCTGCCGTACTCGGCGATCTTGCGATAGTTGATGTCGCCCGTCAGCTCGGTGCTGTCCTGGTTCTTTTCGTCCTTGGGCTGGAACGTGCCGATGCCGACGCGATCCTGTTCGCTCAGTACGATGCGCTTGACGCGCACGTCCTTGATCACCTTGGTCCAG
>JBGTDH010000488.1:0-3660 GCA_041748435.1 Pirellulales bacterium | reverse complement strand
GACGAACACCTTGCGGAGCGTTGTAGGCATTCGCGTTGGCGGGCAACGGCTGAATGGCCGGAGCAGACGCCGGACGCGGCATGAGCGCCGTGGCCGGATGGGATTGCGTCGAAACCGGTCGGGCTTCGATCCCGCCCGCTTGCGGCGGCGCGGCATTGGCCGCCGTGCGGTTGCCAGCAGGCGAAGCATCGACCGCCAGGTTGTTAATCACGCGTTTGACCGAGGGATGCTTGTTGGCCAATTCGGTGGCCTGCTCCGCCTGCTGCTGGGCACGCACAGTGCCCTCCAGTCGCGCGGTTCCCTCTTTGTATTTCACGGCGATGCTGTATCCCTGCAGCCGGCCACTGGTGCGGAGGCTGTCGGCGATCTGCTGCGCCACATCCTGATCGGCCGTTGCGCCCCATGCCGCCATCGGCCAGGACAACAAGCCGATCGCGAAGGCCCAAGTCACTCGTCGCATCGTTCCCCCTCCCTGGTTCTAGACAAATCCGTTGTGCATTGCGTAGTTCGAGGTTGGTGCGGCAATACACGCGAGCCTTGCGGCAGGCGTGCTACGCAGAATTGCCGGCACTTGGGCAGCCCGGTGGCGCGGGTATTTCCGCGCAAGACTGCCTGACTATAGGTTTCGGTTGCCGATTGTGCCGAAGAAAAGCTTTTTTCTGATTTTGCCGCCCCCGCCAGCCCCGCCAGCAGCCATCCCTGCCAGTATTTCACGATGCCAGCACTCGGCTAGCCAACACCGGGTTAGCCGCCACGCGAGTCTTCGAAGCGGAGCGGTCTTCTTGCGCCCCACGCCGCATGCCCGCTCCGATTGCAAACGCTCAGCGCGGCCCCAGGAATCGGTCGCCGTTGTAATGAATCATGTGGTCGGGGATGGCTGCGATCCAGATTTCCGTCTCCCAGGCAATTTGCCGCAAGTGCCGGCCGAGCTCGGAAAAATCGGGGAAGGCGCTGACGTACACGACTCCTGCGGCGGCAGTTTCGAATATGCGTTTCAGCTCAACCACGCGCTTGGGAGTCATAGGTCCGTGCGACGTGACTGCCTCGACTAGAAATAGCCAATCGCGACGTCCGTCAAACAGCACAATGTCCGGAAGCTTGCCATGCTGAGAGAGAGGAACGCCAAGGCGCGCCAGGCCGGGTTCGTCTATATAGAGGTTCTTGTTCGTCGTATCTCCTAAGTAAAGCAGCACTGCATTGGGTGCGAACCGTGGAGCAAATTGTTCGACGACCGCGGCCTGAACTTCGTTGTGCTTTCCCGGCGACAAGGAGAGCGACCGACCATCGGCAAGTCGTACGGGAACGAGAGTAGACTTGCGTTCGGCACGGTAGAGTTCCGCCAACGAGCCGTGCTGGGAATGAAACTCTACACACGCCGACTTCCATCGCCTGCTCCCGAAAACACGAACCGCATGCAAAGCAGCCTCCGACACCGCGTAGTGAGCGCGCGGGCTGTTCGTGGAGAGCGAAGGCGTATCTGGGTTGTAATCGGCCAGGCACGCCTGGACAAACTGGTGTAAGACCTGACGCCGAAAGGTCTCGCGTGTATTGGGGGCGTACCGCCTGGCGTATTCCCGCTCGACGAACGCCATGATCCCCTTGGTGATCGTCAGGCTGGTGCGAGTGGCTGTGCGCCACGGAGAATTGGGACCGATACCGCACAGCGCCAAGAGCGTGCAGGCGGAAATCTCGTTGCACTGAGCGCTTGGAAGTCCAAGCTCTTTCAGAATGCGTCGAGCTTGCTCGACCTTGGTCAAAGTACGATCGGGCATTGGTTAGGAGAGCACGTCAGCCGGTACCCAATGTTTCAAGTTCGGCGGGGTTGACCGGGTAATGGGGATCTTTCAGCATCTGCCGGCCAAAAACACGAATCAATTCCAGGGGCGGCAGCGGGATTCTGCGGATCTCCGTAGCGCCCACCTGGGTGCTGCCGTTGATTGCGCGAAAGTAGGTATCCATAAACGGACAGTTGTAGAGCGCTGCCAGTCCGACGGCCTCGTCGATCGTCAGTTCGCCACCGGGCCGGTGAATGTAATTCAGATGGTTCTCGATTCCAATCCACCGTGCCCCCAAACTTCCGGCCAGGAGGGGCGCCGCCACCAGTCGCCGCCGTTCCTCTTTGGAGCTAAAGCGCCGCAGCACCACATAGTTCCGGTCTGGCAACAACAGGGCCTGCGCGGCCTTGGGCGCCCTGCAAAAGTACTGCTGCTTGCCCCGCGCGCCCACGGGCCACTCGATACGCATGGGCCGCACGTTTTGCAGCCACAGCAGCGGTACATGCGTGTCGGGCACCACACCGCAAGGGGCGAGCCACTGCGTCGCTCGAAAAGGGACGATGGGTCCCGTGGAAATGTCCAAACCGTATCCGCGCAGCGAACCGGTCCAGGCATCGATTCGGCGGATCGTTTGCTCATCGCCTTCCGTAGCCGGAACGCTTAACATCTTTTCACGGCTGGTCATGTCCAGCAGCGACGACAGACGCACGTTCCGCCGCGATGCGGTCACGAGATCCTCGGCCCCTGGACTCGACGAAAGGCACACCAGCGGGTCGTCTCGCCGCTGGGACCAACCATCATTGCGGCGCGCGTGCAAGATGATGTTCTCTTGCAGAATGCCGTCGCGGCTGAACGCGTCGCGCCGAGACTCGAAGACATGAATCCTCTCGGGCTGCACGCGATGAAAGAACTTTTCGCGGAAGCGCCGGAAGTAAACCCCCGAGGTGAAGCTGCGCGGCGTGATGAAAACCAACTCACCTCCCGGCGCGAGCAGCGCGGCGGCGATTGCCATGAACAGCCCATAGATATTCGGCTGACCATGCACCACATGCGCCGCGGCGCGAGCGCGCGGATCGGACTTGGGCAACTTGAAATAGGGCGGATTGGCGATGATGACGTCGTATTCAACGGGACTCGAATCTGTCGAAAAAAGAGTTCGCTCGGGCGACAACTTTCCCGCATGGCGCAAGACAAAGTCGTCGACCGCTACGTGATGCTCCCAGTCGACCCCCGCCGCGGTCGCCCGAACCTGCAGTCCCTCCAATACGACATCGAGGAATTGAGCTAGTTCACCGTCCGGCTCGAACGCATCGACTTGAATCCGCCGCGGCTTTTCCTCCTGGCGCAACGCCACTTCCACGACGGCGCACGCCAGAACACCGCTGCCAGCACCCGGATCGAGAATGCGAATTTCCTCCTTCGACAGATCAAGCTGGGACGCCATGAAATCTGCCACGGCGACCGGGGTGAGATACTGCCCCCATTGTTTCTTGTGCGCTGCCGACACCGACTTGGAGTACGCTCGACCGATTCGATCCGCCATCAGGGTCGGACGTTCGCCGAACTCCGCGTCGACCATGCCGGGAAGAATGGGCAGCTTCATGCAAACCGTCTCGTATCGAATTACTGCGAATCTGGTTATCGCTCGCGCAGTGCCTGCACCACGGTTAGACGCACAGCGCGCAGGGCAGGGGCGAAGCCGCCGAGGATGCCCATCAGCGTGGCCAGCAGAATGCCCTGCAGCAGCACGCGGGGACCGAAGTTGAAAGAAAATGTTACTTCGCTGAACATCATCATGTTCTGTGTGCCGGAGGTCATGCCGTTGAGCGGCAGCGTGGCCAGGCAGCCCACAATGCCGCCGATCAGGCACAGCAGCACCGATTCC
>JBGTDH010000487.1:0-2833 GCA_041748435.1 Pirellulales bacterium | reverse complement strand
ACTGCAGCAGCAACGGGAGTTAACGCTGATCGGGGAGACTAGCGGTCCGGTTTACGCACGCGTGGCCTCGGGCGCAGTGTCGTGGGAGCACGATGGGGCTCGAGGCAACATGTTCCACGTCGGCTCCTCGGATTCCGGTTTTTTGGAATTGCTGCCCGATCCCGGCATCGAGCGCTACCGCCTCCGCTTTGAGGTTCGGCACGACAAGTTCGATGCCGGGGAACTTAGCCGGGTGGGGGTCTACGTCATGAGGCAAGAGCAAGTCGTGGGCGACCTGCGCGAGCAGTACTTTTGCCAACTATGGTTCTCCGATCTGGATGCCTGGCGACCCCGCAAGAATCCGGAATTCAGCAGAGTCGAACTCGTACTCAGGCGCGTCCTTTACACAAGAGATGGAGCGCGCGCGGGAAGCCACTTGCGTTACACCGCGCTGGGTCTGGATCATCGTCCGTACAAGACCCCGGACCTGGATGCGCCGCAGGGCGTGCCCAAGCCCTGGCGCGAGGGGGCCATTGAAGTTCGGCCCGAGGGCATTCGGGTAGTGTGGGAGGGACAGGAGATGGGTCAGCTTACCGCCGAAGAACTGGAAGAAGATTCGGTTTCGCTGTTCCGTAGCCGCAAGGCTCTTCACCCGACCGAATCGGTGCGCTTCTCACCACGGGGCGGCGTGGGCGTGACCGTTGCCCAAGCCTCTGCTACGTTTCGCAATGTTCGGATCGAGGCCTTAGACAACTAGCTAACACCTTTTGACAACTGCACCCTAGGAGAAGCATCCATGGCCAAGAAAAAAACGGCGGCCCGAGCCGCGCCACCGAGTCAGGCCGCGAGTGCGGCTAGTCACGCCGCCGCGCCGGTTAACGAGAATCACTTCGACGATCAGCCCCTGACGATCGACTATCCCAGCGCGACCGACAATCCTGGGCAACAGTTTCAAGCTGGCGGAAAGGTAACGCTTTCCGAAGTCGAAGTAACAGGCTACGCCATCAATGGGGCGACCGTCGTGGAAGGGGGAAATGGCACAGTCGTGGGCGAGGATTGGACACTCGATTTCGACTTGCCCGCTGCCGCCGGCACATGGACGCTGGAAGTGGAGGCTACGGCCGGCGCCGCTTTCGCCAGTTCCACCTTTACGCCCTGACGCACGCACCTGACTCGGTCAATCAAATTACCACGCATCTTGATTTCGCACCAAGGGAATAATCTACCATGGCAATGTCCTTCGTCGTCTCCGAACCCGTTGCGGAAGATTATAAGATCAAACAAGCGGGTAGCGATTTTGCTAACGTCCATCGGTGCTTCGTCAAACAAGATTCCACCGTGCGGGGGGCGATCTCGCACTCGACTGCCACGAATGCGCTGCTCGTAGCTTATGTGCTGCATGGCCAGCGAGTTGTTTCCAACCGCCATAGCTCCGCCCTTGCCATCAGTAGCGCTGATACCGCGTTTTACTTCGACCTTGAGGTGGACCCCACCATCACGGGCAACTGCGTGTTGTATGTGAAAGCAGTGGCGGGCGCAGACCGCCGCATTATCCGTCGGCCGATTGACGTTGTGCCGGGCTGACGTGGCGTCGCAACGAAGTTCACGCCGCTTTGATGTCGCTGCGGTGCAGCGTGGCGCGGCGTTCGAGCCAGCTCTCCGCAAGGACGGAAAGGGCTACGCGGTCTTCCAGGTTCGGGCGGAAGACAGTCAGCAAGAGCAGCGGCAGGTACCACGCCATGTACAGGCCGCCGCCGTGCGCGTGCCAGAACTGCGTCCCCAGCATCACCGCGGCGCTGCAACTTAAGAGCGTGCCAAGATTCTTGTGGGCGGGCCAGATGGCCAGGCTCACGCAGATCACGGCAAACAGGGCGATCACGGGAATGCGGTAGGCCGCCTTGCCGACGTCCCAGAAGCCATTCACATTCTCGACCGACCAGGCATTGACGCCAAACATCAGCTTGGTCTGATCGAGAAACACGTCCAAGCTGCTCGAAGTCAGAGCCAGGGTGAGTACAAGCAACCCCAACATCGAAGTTACACCCATCACGAACCGCAGCAGGCCACGCTGCCAATAGAACGACAGCCACAGGGGCAACAAGAACAGCGGATAGTAGATCGCCCCCGCTGCCAAGCCAAGCAGCATGCCCGAGAGCCACGGCCGGCGGTAGGCTTCAATGGCCCACACCAGCAGCGCGGCGGGCAGCACGTGATCAATGCGTCCGGAGAACTGCGCGGTGTAGGGCAGCATCAGATACAACGTCGCCACGGCGATGCCCGTGCGGATGTTGTCGAAGTGCCGGTAGCCGATGAGCACGAGTCCCGCGACGATGGCCAGGTGGGAGAGGATGGCGGTGATGCGTGCGGTGGCGACCCAGGCTTCGTGGCGCGCCACGGCGGGCGCCAGCCGGTGATTGCCGACCCATAGCTTGCTGGGAATGCTCGGCAGCAGGTGCAGCCAAGGATATCCGGGGCCGTGCCGCACCAGCGTGGCTCCCTGGTCGCCATCCTGCCGGTTGAGGAGTTGATCCAGGCGCCGCGGGCCATCGAGATCGGCCTCCGTTAGATGGGCGGTGATGATGTTGGTCATCAGAAACACCAACAGCGCGCAGCCGAGGAAGGTCATGCCTCCCACGCTCAAATTCGGCTCCAGCAGCGGGCGGCGCACCATCATGGGATCGCACAACAGCCGGACGAGGAAAAACGCGCCGACGCCGAACAACCACAGATACCCCCAATTAATGATCGATTGTCCCAGCGCGGCGTCCGACGCGGCGATCGCGCGGCCCTGCGCCACCAACAGCACGCCGGGGGCCAGCAGAATCAGCCCCGCCAGATCCAGATTGCGGACGCT
>JBGTDH010000486.1:0-4074 GCA_041748435.1 Pirellulales bacterium | reverse complement strand
GCATCCCTCATCCCGCATCTTTTCCTGGGCCGCGGCGCAGCCGCCTCAGGCTGTCCCCTGTCCCCTGTCCCCTGTCCCCTCCTTCCTGTTCATCCTTCATCCTTCATCCTTCATCCTTCCGCGGCCCCGCCGCCGCGCCTTCACCCTCGTCGAGCTCCTCGTCGTCATCATCATCATCGGCATCCTCATGGCCATCCTCGTCCCCGCCGTGATGGGCGCCCGCGTCAGGGCGCAGGAGGCCCGCATCGTCAACGAGATCGCGCAGCTCGACAGCGCCATGAAGCAGTTCCGCACGAACTACGCAGTGCTACCCCCGGCGTTGCACAATTCCGCCAACGCGACGAATACCGCCCGTGTCCGCGCCTTCTGGCGCCGCGCTTGGACCCGGTGGGACAACAGCGGCACAGCGGTCACCACCCTCAGCCCGGCGGAGGTGCTAGTGTTCTACCTAGGCGGTATGTCGAACAAGATGCCCGGCAATACGGGTGCATCCACCAAGACCACTGGTTTTAGTCTGAGCCCCTTGAATCCCACGGGCGTGGGCGCCACTACGCAGCGCTCTACGCCTCTGTTCCAATTTGACCAGAGTCGCCTACATGACGAGGACAACGACAACTTCTACGAGTACTATCCGCCGCATAAACGTGCGCCTGACGATGGAGTGCCACCGTACGCTTATTTCGATGCCGGCACCTACGGATCGGTCACGTATGCCCACTCCGCGACGACTGGAACTGCGAGTCCATATTTGGACGATACCGTCGCTGGTAAGTTTATGAGTGCAGATTCATTCCAGATCATCTGCGCCGGCCTGGACGACCATTATGGCGCCGCGCCTCCCGTTCTACCGCTTGTTAAGTCGTATCCATCCGGCGCCAATTTCGCCAGCGAAGACAACGATAATCTCGCAAGCTTCGCCACAACGCGGCTGGAGGACGCCAAGCCATGAGGCGCAGTGCATCAAACCTGGCTCGCGGCTTTACGCTGGTCGAACTGCTGATCACTATTACGATCATCGGCATCCTGATGACGTTCTCGGTCGGCGCGGTCTTCCTCGCCCAGGAGACCGCCCGCACCGAACGCACGGGCGGCATCATCCAGAAGCTTCACAACGTCATTATCGATCGCTGGGAAAGTTACCGCACGCGCCGCGTCATTCTTGTGGTAGCAAACAATCCCACGAACCGCTTGAACGCAATCCGGGAAGTCATGCGAATGGAAATGCCCGATCGTTACGAGGATCTGGTGTTCGTCCCCGCATTTGTGGATGCCAATCTTCCCTTGCGGGCCGCTTATGTCCGCCGTATTAACGCCGCCCGCTTGAAGTACAATACAGCCAATAGCACAACCTACGCGAACCACACTGCATTCATCTCCAATGTGCTCGATAATACCACCAACCAGAACGAAGCGGCGGAATGTTTGTATCTGCTTATATCCGCAAGTATGAGTGCGGATGAGCGGGCCGAGTTTAGGGACAAAGAGTACGCCGATACAAACAACAACTTCATGCCCGAGTTCATCGATGGCTGGGGCAATCCCATTCGTTTTTTGCGCTGGGCGCCCGGCGTCGTGTCAGACGTCCAGATTCACGAGCCCGTCGATTACCACGATCCATTCGACCAATACGGATTGCAGATTGGTGCCGCGAATCAGAGTGGACCTGCGGACGACATCAACAAGAACCCGCCGCCGCAGGCTGGCTCCGAGCCGGCGCCCCTTACCGCGACCGGGATTCAGGAGTGGGGTTACGCCATACTGCCGTACATCTATTCCGCCGGCCCTGATAAGGAGTACGGCATCCATCAGCTTCTCTTTGACACTCCCGCATCTACGCTGCCTGCAGCTCTTAACTTACTGGCCAAGAATCGCAATCCCTTCTCCCGTTACGATCCTGGCAGCGGCACGTATGCTTGGCGTGGCGATCCGGTGCCGGTCGGCGGCGATACCGTGAATCTAGACAACATCCACAATCACAACCCGCTGGGACTCAAATGAGAACTCACAGCTTTAAGCAGCAGCGGGCCTGGCATCGCGGCATCACGCTCGTCGAGTTGCTGGTCGTGATCTTCATCATGTTGATCGTCACGGCCATCGCCATCCCGACGATGACCCCGTCGATCGAGCAGCGCCGTCTGCGCGAAACTTCGCGCGTGATCACCAGTCATTTTCAGGGCGCTCGCACCCGCGCTATTCAGACCGGCAAGTTCTTCGGCGTGATGATCGAGCCGCAATCCGGACTGACCGCCGCCGGCATCACGCTCTCTTACATGGCCGAGTCCGAGCCGTGGCACGGCGACACCACCGATTCCCGCGCTCGCGTGGTGGGCGGTTTTACAACCCCCAGCGGCAGTCCCTGCGGATATCTGGAGTTCTTTGTGAGTGCGGCCACCGGCCAGCTAATCACGGAAACTAGCTGGAAGGGCATTGTGCGACCCGGAGACATCATCCGCTTTGACAGCACCGGCCGCTGGTATCAGATTTCTTCGGGCGAACCATTTACCGATACGCCGTTGCCTTCGCCTCTCAACAACGGCGTTCGGGACACTTCCGAACCGTTCACCGATCTGGACGCTGACGGGAATTATGATGGCCCCAATCTGGTGAAGGGCGCCATGAACGCCGTCCCCTGGACGCTCATCGCCTTTGCCGGCGGGCCAATTCCCTCCACGAATTTGCGCATTGATGTTGATATGGACGGAATCTTCGATTCGGGCGACGAATACAATGGCTTCGGATTCACCGTGCGCCGGCAGCCCACGCGCACCGCGGCCCACCCGCTGCAGTTGCCCAATGCCATGGTGGTCGATCTAAACGCCTCCGGGACATCGGGCCTGTCGCCCCTCAACGGCCTCGGCCCCATCACCGTTCTCTTCACGCCCACCGGCGCGATGCACAGCATTTACTATCACCAGAACAGCTTGGCCCGCTCGCTGCGCCTCACCAGTCCGCTCTATCTGCTGGTCGGGAAGGTGGACAAGATCGGCGCGGCTACGGGTGAACGGAACTACGAGGACATGACGAACTTCTGGGTCACAATTCACCCGCAAACCGGGCTGATTACCAGCACCGAAGTCGGCCAGACTACCCCCCACGAGCCATATGTCGACGCGAATGGGAATGGGCAACATGACACGAGCGAGACATATACCGATGTCAACGGAAACAGCCAATGGGACGATGCCCCACTCACCGAGTCCCGCTTCTTCGCCGAACGCGCTTTGGCATTGGGAGGCAGATGAGACAGGGAAGTCACCACGGAGATAAGGAAGCGCGGAAAACAGAAAAGAGACGCTAAATGCACTTACGCAGTAGTTCAACCCGACAGGATCAACCACAGAGTCACAGAGAGCACCGAGACGGGCGGAATGCTCCTCTCTCGGCTTCTCTGTGCCCTTTGTGTCTCTGTGGTTCCCGTTCCTCCTCGCTTCATCCTTCATCCTTCATTCTTCCTCCTTCCGCTTCTTCTCTGTGCCCTTTGTGTCTCTGTGGTTCCCCCCGTTCCTCCTCGCTTCATCCTTCATCCTTCATCCTTCATCCTTCCGCCATCAGCCTCCTCGAAGTCCTCATCTCCATGTTCGTCCTCACCATCGGCCTGCTGAGCTTGGCCACAATGGTTCCGGTCGGGCAGTTCCAGGTGCAGCAGGCCTACAACGCCGATGCCGCCACCACCATCGGCCGCAGCTTGGCCTTCCGCCAGATCAAAGTCAAAGACATGCTCGACGGCGCCTCCTGGGTCCGCGTCGACGCGTCGAACGTCTATCAGGCATACACGCCCACCGCGCCGACCCCCTTTATCATTGATGGCCTGGGCGTCTCCAACACTGCGACCGCGTTGTACAGCTACTTCCCGTATCGCACGGTGGCCCCAAACCAAACCGACATCAGGCATGAAATTAACGGCACATTGACAGCGGTGCCAAGGTTGGAGCGGGTCTCCGTTAAGGATCTAAGTCTCTCCTCCAATACGTACATCGACACGAGCACGGCCGACCGCATCTTCCGCGGCACGGACGATAAACAATACGATCTTCCCACCGACACCACGCTGCGCCCCAATCTGGTCAACTCCGC
>JBGTDH010000485.1:0-3275 GCA_041748435.1 Pirellulales bacterium | reverse complement strand
GCACTTCGATCGAGCGGATCATTTCTTGCAACAACTCGTCGACGCGGCGCCCTTCGACCTCGGCTTCGGCCGTGAGAATTACGCGATGGCGCAGGGCGGGCAGGGCCAGTTGCACCACGTCGTCCGGAACGGCATAGTCTCGGCCATGGCAGGCGGCCAGCGTGCGGGCGCCCTGCACCAGGGCAATGCCGGCCCGCGGCGAGGCGCCCAGATGGAAATGGGGCCATTGCCGCGTGCGGCGGACCATCGTGTTGATGTAGTCGAACAGCTTGTCGTCCACCCGCACTTGGGCACATTCCAGCGTGGCCGCCATGATCTCTTCCGGCGAAGTGATGGTCGCCAGATCGTCGCTGAGGCGATGATCGACATCGACCTGCGAGCTGTGCAGCTTGATGATCTGCACTTCCTCGTCGGCCGCCGGGTATTCGATGTGCATCTTGAACATGAAGCGGTCCAACTGCGCTTCCGGCAGGTTGTACGTTCCCTCGGATTCGATGGGATTCTGCGTGGCCAGCACCAGGAACGGCCGCTCAAGTTTGTGGCTCTGCGTCTCGCTGGTGACGCGGTACTCCTGCATGATCTCCAACAGCGCCGCATGCGTCTTGGCCGGCGAGCGATTGATCTCATCGGCCAGCAGCAGTTGCGTAAACACCGGGCCAGCGCGAAAGCGGAACTCCTGGGTCTTCATATCGAAGATCGGCGCGCCGGTGATGTCGGAAGGCATCAGGTCGGCCGTGAACTGAATGCGCCCGAAGCGGCAACCCAGCACGCGTCCCAGCGTGCGCACAAACAGCGTCTTGCCCAGACCGGGCACGCTCTCGATCAGCACGTGCCCGCCGGAGAACAGGGCCACCAGCGTGCCCAGCACGAGCTCGTCCTGGCCGACGAAGATTTTTCGCAGCTCGGTCGTGATCCGATCGAACAGCCCTTTGATGCGCGTCGCCGCGCCGGCCGGCAGCGCGGGAATGACCTCGGCGGCGACCATCGGCGATGCGGGGGGCGCTTCAACAGGCAAGGACGCGGCAAACGAATCGTTCATGAATTGCCCAGAGGTGTTACGGTGGGATCTGGCGGTTTCTGCCCGCGAGCATCGGGCCGCTGAATTCTCTGGTACTGCCGCACCCGCTCCCAGGCCAATTCCCGATTGCCAGCCAGCGACAGCAACTCCCCCAGCGACGACACATGCTCGCCAAAGTCCGACAGCGGCGCCGGCGGCTCTTCCCGCGGTCGCCCGAAAATCGGCCAGCGGGCAAAACAGAAGATGATGCCCACGATCGCCAAATGCAAGAGGATGTGGCTAAAGGGGGCGATGGCCAGCAGCTTGGTGGCCGAGGGAGGCGTAAGCTCCGGATCTTCGTCGGAGACATCGGGATCCCCATCGGCCTCCAGGAACACCACGTGTTGCTTGGGGCCGATCTCCCGCACCAGCGCCGCGGCCAGCTTGCGATGTTCGTGATTGATCAGTTGCAGATTCAAGAGGAACGAACCATTGGCCACGACGATCAATTGGCTGCCCAAAAACTCCTCGCGCCAGGCCAGAGCGTCTCCCTGAGATTCGAGCAGCACCTGAATCTCGTCTTCCGTGCGATCTTTGGGAGGCGCCAACCGGCCGTTGAGCTCGATCTCCGCTTGCGTGGGATCGACGCCAACGAGCCAATTTGGCGTGCCGTCCAGCGTCGTCACTTGCCGGGGCTTCAGCGCCCCTTCCATCGTGAACCAGGTCCAATCTTCCGAGGCCGGCAACCCCTGACGCGTGATCTTGAAGTCGGCCTTTGTTTGTTTCAGGGCAAACTCGGCGGCCACCTCCGGCGGTGCGCCGGGCGAGACCTGTTTCCAATAGCCTTCCTCGGCATCGAAATCGCGGCAGACGTAGATCAATGTTCGCCCCTCCTGATCGAACAGCCAGGTCTCCAGCCACTCGATGACTTCATCCGATGGCTTGTCCAAACTGCTGGGGAACCACACGATCGTGTCGGCCCGCTCGTAGAGGGCGGGCGACAGCCGTGGCCAACTGGTGACGCGATGTCCTTCCCTCTTGAACAGCCCCGCCAGGATGCCCACGCCGTTGACGCTCACTTGCCCTTGATGTCCCGACGCCAGGCCGTAACGGGCTTCGAGCTCTTCGCCCTGGACGTAGTACAACAGCACCATGCCCCCGATGACCATCAAAGCAACGATCGCCAGCGCCACATAAGACAGCGGATTGCGCACCTCACCTCGACGAGCGCGCCTGCGCAGACTCGTCATACGGCTGCCTCCCGCACCAGGCGGTCGAAGCGTTCGAGCTCCAACCAGCAAGCCTCGAATTGGGCACGCGTGAGTGTGTGGTCGCCAAAGAACACGTCCTCAAACGCGATCATCGTGTGCTCGACCAGGAGCCGCAGCTCGCGCCGCGGGCCAACTTCCCGCACGAGTTGTCGATTGGTCTTTCCGCGCACCAGATGAATCACGTGCTGCTTGTCCATCTCCAGGAGCTGATGGCTGAACAAATAGATGATCGCCTCGTTAAAGTTCCCCTTTTCGTACTGACGTTGTGCCTCGCTCAACGGATCGGTCGCCTGACGGGCCATACGGAACGGCAGGGCCTCCACGCGATCCACCCGATTGGCGTCGTCGTCCAACGTGAGGGCATTCTCGGCCTGATCGTTAGCGTTGCGCAAACTGAGGAACACGCGCCACAGGATCAGGCCGATCAAAGCCACCACCAGCACCACCGCGAACCAGCCTAAGGCCTTGAGGAACTCGCCCATCCAAGACAAGTTCCAGGAGGGCGCTTGCGGCGTCACGCGCATATCCAGCCGACGGATGCCATCGGTCTTATCGTCGTACCAGGGCCGCGTGGGCCGAACCAATCCGCCATCCAGCAAGCCTCGCGTTTCTTCAACCGCCTCCTCCGCCACGGCCGCTTCTGGAACGGCGAGCGGCGGCGACGGCTGCCAACCTCCGGCCGCGCTGCCGCACAGACAAAGCAGAGACCACGTAAACAACGCCATGCATCGCGATCGCAAGTGCGCTATGACTCCGAATGTACGCTCGCGGCTGAACTGCATCACGGCGACACTGCAAGGAAGGGGTTCGTCACAACAACGCCGTCGTATACCTGTCCGTGATTCAGGTCCTCCGAGACCAACTGTGAGCAAGTGAGACTCTTCGCTGCGGCGATCACTTGCGCGTCGAAGTAAGAGATCTGGTAGCGATCTGCCAATCGAATCGCCTCCCTGACAGTCGTCAGATCGATCGCCGCCATAGGAAAGGCAGCCCATAGACTAATCCAC
>JBGTDH010000484.1:0-10136 GCA_041748435.1 Pirellulales bacterium | reverse complement strand
AACTACCGCACGAGCACACCGATGCCCGGCGGCACCTCTCAGATGCACGCCGGCCCGCCGATGCATGCCAATGCGCCGATCCACGTGGAGCACGGACACTACGAGCCGGGTCCCGGTCCCGATTACAGTCCCGACCTGGGGGGCGGCTGTTGTCAGGATGGCTGCTGCGATCCGTGCCAGACCTCGTGCAACAAGCATGAGTTCTGCGTGGCCGCTGGCTATGCCTTTGTGCTCTTGCAGCCCCACTTCGAAAACGACATCGCCTTTACCACCACCACCGACGACGGCCAGTTCACGCGCATCGCCGACACCAGCTTCAACTACGACCTGGAGCTCACGCCCCGCGTGTGGCTGGAGATCTGCAAGCCCACGCAGTTGGGCTTCCGCGTCACCTATTGGCAGTTCGATCATGCATCGCCGGTGCGGGGCGCCGAAGTGAACGACACCGGCCTGGACACCATCGCTTCTCCGATCACCTTGGCCGGCATCAACATTGCGGCCACGCAGCCGGGCGACACCTTCGCGGCCGCGGCCAGCCTGGATATGGACGTGCTCGACTTCGAAGGCACGAAATGGACCGATTTCTGCTCCTGGCAGTTTGGCACGACCGGCGGCTTGCGCTACGCTTCGGTCCGGCAGATCTATGCCGGCCTGGTCTTCGGCGATGACGGCGGGCTGATCAACATCGTGGAATCCGCCCATCGCTTCGAGGGCCTGGGACCCACGTTCTCCCTCGAGGCCCGCCGCCCGATGGGCTGCATCACCTGGTTCAGCATGGCCCGCGGCTCGCTGCTGTACGGCGACGGCCAAGCGGGCTTTGCCGCCTCCGAAAACATCACCCCGGCGGCCGTGGGCCGGACCACCATCACGCGCTTCAACCGCAACGATGTGCTCACCATCGGAGAGTTGCAGTTAGGCGCCGAGTGGTGCAAGCAGTATTGCAACGGCAAGCGGTTCTTCTGCCGCGCCGCGCTGGAAGGGCAGGTCTGGCAGGGCGCCGGCAGCGCCACGCAAGAAGACGGCGACCTGGGCCTGTTCGGCTTCCACGCCGCCCTCGGCATGACGCTGTAGTTCCGCCTCACCTTACGACGAAACTGACCATTGACGCGTCGCTCCCGCTACACGCCGATGTCTTCGTTCCAGAGCTCGGGGTGGTTGCGAATGAAGTCCTGCATGAGGGCGATGCACTGGGGGTCGTTGACGATCTCCAATTGCACGCCGCGCGAGCGGACGTAAGCCTCGGGGCCTTGAAAGGATTGGCTCTCTCCGATCACGATGCGCGGGATCTTGTAGAGCAGCGCCGTCCCGCTGCACATATCGCACGGGGAGAGCGTGGAGTAAAGCACGGCGCGAGAATAGTCTCGAGCCGTGAGCCTCCCCGCGTTCTCCAGGCAATCCATCTCGGCATGCAGAATGGCACTGCCGCGCTGCACTCGGCGGTTGTGCCCGCGGCCGACGATATGGCCCTCGATCACCAGGACCGAGCCGATGGGAATGCCCCCTTCGGCCAAGCCGGCCCTCGCCTCTTCCAAGGCGGCTTCCAGGTACGCGTCCACTGGGTTCCTCGCGACCGTTTCGTGTAGGCAGGACCAATGTTGGCCGGTCTCTCCGAGACCGGCAAGCGGGTTTCGGAGAAACCCGCCCACATTGTCAGGTTCCTCGTTGGTCTCGATTGCCTCGACCCGGGTTCGATTGTCTCGATCCACCTTACTGCCTAGGCGCCACGTGTCAACGCGCGGGCGCGAGTTGCGTGCAGGAGGCTAGCAGGGAGCAAAGAGGAAGGCGTATAATCGAATGCGTGGCCGCACATTCCGTCGGAGTTACGTGTCGCTCTCAGCCCCAGGTTCGGCTATGCCCGTCCAAATGGAGTTGTCTCGGATCATCATCAGCGAGATCAACGACCAGCAGATCATTTACTTGCGAGAAGTGGAAGGGAACCGCACGTTCCCGATCCTGATCGGGTTGTTCGAGGCGCACAGCATCGACCGCCGCGTGAAAGGCTTCCCATCGCCGCGTCCGCTCACCCACGATTTGCTGGTGAGCGTCGTGGAGCATTTGGGGGGCGAGTTTCAAGACGTCGTGATCAGCGAGCTGAAGGATCATACGTACTACGCGCGGCTGCGAGTGCGCCGCGAAGGAGAGTTGATCGAGATCGATGCGCGGCCCTCCGATGCCATTGCCGTGGCGGTGACATGCGTTCCGCCGCTGCCGATTTACGTCTCGGAGGATGTGCTCAACGACGTGCTGGGCGAAGCCTGACGCGCGGCGAAGTGCGGAGCATGCAGCGAGGCGCCCTCGCGGGAACTCAAGCCCCGGACCGCCGTCAAGTCGCGATCTAAAAAAGCCGGGCTGTGCCCACCCCGAGGAGGGTTCCCCACGTCCCCATATGTTTTGTGGGCATAATTTTTCTTGACGAACGTGTAGCCCCTTGATAGCTTCAGGGGCTAGCAGTTCTCGTCACGATCGTTTTCACGATTTTCTCGGTCACGATAGGCCAGGGCTTGATTCGGCATCCGCCGTGGGGGCGGTTGCCGGAAGGCGCGCGGCGAAACATCCGTGCGATCGAGCTCGCGAAGGAAAGGAGCTTCTGATGAAGCGCGCCACCGTGCGTTGGGGCTTTACTCTCGTGGAGTTGCTGGTGGTCATTGCGATTATTGGCATTCTGATCGCTTTGCTCTTGCCGGCCGTGCAAGCGGCCCGCGAAGCGGCGCGGCGTTCGCAGTGCCTGAACAATCTCAAGCAGTTCGGACTGGCCGCGTTGAACTATGAGAACACCTACAAACGGCTGCCGCCGGCCCACATCAATCTGTTGGCCTCCGATCCGGAGAAGCCGGCCAGCGTGCCCAACGGTTACTACGATTGGAGCGCGCATGCGAGGCTGTTGCCGTATTTCGAGGCTGGCGCGGCCTATGAGTTGATCAATTTTGATTCGGCGATCTCCGCCTCGACGCTGGCGCGGCAAGTCAAGCCGGAGTTCTTCCTGTGCCCCTCCGATCCGTTGAGCGAATTCGACCCACCCGGGAACCCGGGCATCGGCAAGACCAATTACCGGGGCAACGCCGGATCCCGGACCGTCAACGGCCAGAACAACAACGGCATCTTTATCCCGTTTGTGGGAATCCGATACCGGGACCGGATGAACGGCGCCGCCTACGGGGTGCCGCTAAACGACATCCTGGACGGCACCAGCAACACCGCACTGTTTTCCGAACGAGCCGTGGGGGACAACTCCAACCTTGCGGTGACCCCCAAGACCGATTGGTTCTACAACGGGGCCAATGCCACCAACATCGCCAGCAACCCGGCCGCTTACGCGACCGCCTGCCTGGCCACGGCCCCCACGGCAACCGGCGCCGCTCAGGATTCATTGGGCGGCGTGAACTGGACGAATCCCGGCACGCGGGTCACGCGCTACAACCATGTGCTGCCTCCCAACAAGATCAGTTGTTGCAGCAACAACCCCTGTGTCGGCAATAGCCACGGCGCGACGACCGCCGTGAGCTATCACCCCGGCGGCGTGAACTTGCTGTTATGTGACGGCTCCACGCGGTTTGTGAACGAATCCGTGAGTGGCACGATCTGGTCGGCGGTGGGAGGCCGCAAGGATGGCGTTGCACTGGGCGGATGGTGACGGAGCAACCGAAAGTTCGCGCAATCTGGAACGTTGCTGCGGACGCGGAAGAGGCGCGAGTCAATTAACGCATTCGTTGGAATTCGCTCTCTCTTTCGTGGAGGTTTGTCATGCGCCAGCGCAAGGTCACGGGCTTTACCTTGGTGGAACTCTTGGTGGTGATTGCCATTATTGGCATCCTGATCGCGCTGTTGCTGCCCGCCGTGCAAGCGGCTCGCGAAGCAGCGCGTCGGACCCAATGCAAGAACAACCTCAAGCAGATCGGCCTGGGGATGCACAACTTTCTCGACGTCAAGAAAGAGTTTCCGCCGGGAAACATTACCGATGGCCGCTGTTGTGGCACGCCAAGTCATGGCAATTGGGCGATTTACATCCTGCCCTACCTGGAGATGGCATCCCTCAGCGAGCAGTACAACGATGAAGGCGGGTATGGCTACCCGTTTACGCATTCGCCGGATGTGTTCAACGTCGACGCGCGAAACCGCGTGGCCTGTTCGCAAAACGTCAATGTTTACACCTGTCCCGCGGATGTGAACAAGGGACCACAGCCCGGCCTGAGGCCCGACAGCGGTCCGGGAAGCGGCGGGAGTTTCAACGGTTTCTACGCGACCGGTTCGTATCGGGGGGTTTCGGGGCGGCATGGCGTCGTGAATCAGGCGAACTTCGACTCCACCGAAGGCGAAACGCTCAAGGGGCCCAATCTTTCCTTTGGATGGTCTGTCGGTTGGCGGGGAGCGTTGCACACAATCTGCCGCGACCCCCGCGCGACGGGCACGCAGCCCTGCCCGGGCATCATGAATGGCCTCCGACCCGAAACCACCGCCACGATTCTGGACGGCACGGCCAACACGCTGATGGTCGGCGAGTACACCACAACCTCGCGGCCGCGCCGCACGACGTTCTGGGCCTATTCCTACACGTCCTACAACCAGTCTTCGGTGAGTCTGGAATCCCGCACGCTGATCGCCGACTACGACAAGTGCAATCGGATTGGCGGGCGATCCGGCGTTCATACCTGTAAACGTGCCTGGGGCAGTTTGCACGCCGGCCCGATGGTCAACTTCGCGATGTGCGATGGCTCGGTCCGAACCTTTACGACCAATGTTTCGATGCAAGTTCTCGCCGAACTGGCCACGGTAGCAGGGGGCGAAGCGGTTGCGCTGCCCAGTGCTTTCTAACGAAAGGGCGCCACAATGATGAAGTTGCGTTACGGTCTGCTCGCAGGATTGGCTTTACTCTCCGTCGGCTGCGAGTCGGGGCGGTTCCCGATTGTGCCCGCCACGGGCGTCGTTATTTTCAACGGCAAACCGCTGGCGGGCGCCCACGTGTTGTTTCAGCCGGTGCGGACGGGGAGCGAAATTGAAGTTGGCCCCGAATCATTCGGTCAGACGGATGAGCAGGGCCGGTTCACGCTGAGCATGGTTCAGACGGACGAGCAAGGCGCCATGATCGGGAAGCACAGCGTGTCTGTGACCATCCAAGAGGAGGAAAACCGGTTCGGCGGCGGCGGCGAGGATGGCGCTACCGCGGGCCCGGCCAATTACACGCTTCCGGAGCGTTACCGCGCCGGAACAGCGCTCGTGGCCGAGGTCCCGCCCGAGGGCACCGATAAACTGGAGCTGGTGCTTACTTCCCCCTGACTTACGAACGTCGCACGATCGCCCCTATCATCCTTTAACCAGCCGAGAATCCGATGCGCTGCATTACCGTTTGCCTGTTGTTGTGTGCTGGCTGCGGTTTTCTGGGGTGTGGCGGCGAGCCGTCAGCGATCCCCGTTTCCGGCAGCGTCACGCTTAAGGGGCAGCCGCTGGACCGGGGCTATATCGAGTTCGCTCCGATGGAGGACGCCGGACTTCTTTCCGGCGCCGAGATCAAGGACGGGCAGTTCTCAATTCCGGCGGGCACGGGCCTCTCCGCCGGGCGCTATCAGGTGCGCATCACCTCGAGCGAAGGAGGCGCCGAAGTGAACGAGGAAGCACCCGGCGAGTCCGAGATCACGGCCACGGAGCGCATCCCCGCCGAGTTCAACTCTGCGTCCAAGGTGGAGGTCGAGGTGGGGGCCTCCACGGAAAACAAGTTCGATTTTGCGATTCCCTAGTGTATTCGAGAGTGCGGGGCAGGATGTGCTGCATGACGTTCGTGCACACAGGAGACAGTCCTTTGCGGTGGGAGATATCAGCATGCGTCAACATCGTCACGGCTTCACGCTTGTCGAACTTTTGGTTGTCATCGCCATCATTGGCATTCTCATTGCCCTGTTGCTTCCCGCCGTGCAAGCGGCGCGCGAGGCGGCACGGCGCTCCCAATGCCTGAACAACCTTAAACAGTTGGGCGTGGCCATGCACAACCATCACGACTCACAACGCTGGCTTCCTCCGGGAACCGGCAACAGCCCCTGCTGCTGGGGCACTTGGCAGCCCAAGGTTTTGCCGTATATGGAGCAGGCAGCCGTCTCGGAACTGTATCGCAACTGGGGCGGCACCGATGCCAGCGGCCCGCGTTACAATACATCGCCTAACACGATCAACGTCTGCACCAAGCGCTTCATCTCCCTTACCTGCCCCAGCGATATTCCCAACGCCCCCTTCAGCAACCTCACAAACCATAACTACGCCGTGAACTATGGCACGACGGGATACGGGCAGCAGGCGCAGATTGGAACCGGCCCCACGGCCGTGCTCTTCAAAGGCGCGCCGTTCGCGCGCGGCAAGTATCTCAGCACCGACCCCAGCGTCACCGTGCCCACCGAGGGGGGACATCTGGTTCGTCCCCAGCGCGGCACTCCCTTCAACGAGATCCTGGATGGCCAGAGCAACACGCTGATGATGGCCGAAGTGTTGCAGGGGCAGGGTCGCGACCTGCGAGGGTTCACCTGGTGGGGCGATGCCTGCAACTTTACCACCTACCTGCCCCCCAACTCGACGCTGCCCGACCGCATCTACTCCGCCACCTACTGCAACAATCAGCCCAAGTTGAACCTCCCCTGCGCTGTTTCCGTCGCGCCGGCGAACCCTTCGATGTTTGCTGCCCGCAGCCGCCATCCGGGAGGCGTTCAGATCGTTTTGTGCGATGGCAGCGGTCGTTTTATGCGCACCAACATCGCCATCGGAGTCTGGCGGGCCATGAGCACCACGCTGGGCGGCGAGGCCATTACCGTGGATTGATGCCAGTTTGATCGAGATCTGCGCTCGAGGCCGCGAGCGGTCGCGTGCGCCCTAAGGTTCGCGTGCCGGCCAAGAGAACCACTATCAGGGCGATACCCGCCATTCCGCCGTCGTCCAAGAGCACCATGCCCGGCAGCATCGGCACAATGTTGGCCACAAGAAACAGGCCCATCAGCCCGATCAGCGGCCAACTCGTGCCGTCGTCGGATCTGCCCAGGTAATCCCAGGCCATCAGCGCGGTGAACGTGGGAATTGCCAGGCACAAGTAATGCGAATGGCACATCGGGCTGAGAAGGAGCATGTTGATCGTGAGCAGGCTCAGCAGCAGCGTCAGCCGCAGAGGTGCCGGCATCTCCCGCCGCTCGCTGGGGGAATGCTTGCGATCCAAGGTGCGCGAGCGAAACAGATCGCGCCCCGCGAGCAGCGTCAACAGCGTCAGGCCGCTCCCCAGCAACCAATGGATTGCGCGTGTCGAGGCGGGAATCTCATCCGGTCGACTGGCCTTCTCGGGATGCATCCAACTGTGGATCACCGCCATGGGCGATTGGCTGTGCCCGCACGTAATGCTGGTGAGATCGGCATGCAGGCGTTCGTCCTTGCTCACGCCCAGGCCGGGACCGAGCACCAATTGGCCGTACTTGCAATAATCGTCGATGGTGCCCTGCAGGCCCAACCCCAGCATGGGAATCAGCAGGCCAATCACGATCAGCCCCGCCGCACATCCGGCCAGGCAGCGGAGATCACGCCGGCAAAACGGCGCCAGCAGCAGGAAGGCGGGAACGACCTTCAAGCACATGGCGCCGGCGAGCAAGACCCCGCCGCGAAAGGCGCGGCCGCACACGAGCGCGCCGATGAATCCGCTGATCAGCGCCAGCAGAATCAGGTTCACTTGACCGCGCGTAAAAGTCTCTCCAACGACAGGCGCGCAGGCGAGGGCGGGAAAGATGCGCAGCCGCCACCACGCGCGACCCGGAGGCTGGTGGGAGTTGGCGCCGGCCAAGGTCTGCTCCAAGGCTTTCGCGGGGATGTGGAGGGCCAGCGCCAGGCACACCACACTGATCGCATACCAGATGGCCACGGATGCAACCACAGGCAAGGCCACAACGTCCGTTCGCTCGGTCGGCTTCTCGGCCAGCGGCACCATCAGCACCGCCAGCGTTGGCGGGTACGTATAGTGCCATCCGCGCATGCAGGTCATGGAGCGGAGATCGCCGCCGGCGCGTACGGTCCAGGCCGCGTGTGTGTACACGGCGTAGTCTCCATGACGCCAGACGCTCAAGGCGGAGCGCCGGATGACCACGCCTCCCAGCACCACCATGGCCAGCAGCACCACGAGCAGGCCCAATCGATCCCAGCGCGTCAGCGGTTTCGAGCGTGCGAAAGACATCCAGATGACAACGGCAAGAGTTGAATTATTGGTTTGATTGCACACCGCTGCGCGACGATCTGGCGAGGGTCAGTGCCTTGGCGAAGTGCGGAGCAAGTGGGCTGGCGCTCTCGCGCGCCGCACAGGGGCGAGTCTGCCACAGCTTCAACAGCCCGGCGAACCAGACCAGGAGCATCGCCAGGCCGGACATGCCGCCATCGTCCAGCAGGCCCATGCCGGGAAGCATCGGGATGATCAACGCGGCCAGGAAGACTCCGCTGAGTCCCGTCAATTCCCGGCTCATCCAATCGTCGCGCCTGCGATGCCAATCGCACGCCAACAGGGCCGTCAGCGCGGGAATGGTCAGGCACAGATAGTGCGAATGGCACATCGGGCTGAGAATCAGCATGTTGATCATCAGCAGCCCGGCGAACAGCATTAGTCGCAGGCAGGCGGGCGTCGAAGTGCGCAGCGTCTCCGATGCGGCGGCGGTCGGTCGCCACCAGCGACACAGATCGCGCCCGGCGAAGAGCGTCATCAAGGTCAGTGCGGATCCGAACACCCAGTGAATGGCACGCAACAGCGTCGGTATTTTCTCCGGGCGTTTCAGTCGCTCGGGATGCATCCAGGCGTGGATGACCGACATGGTCGACTGACTGTGACCCCCGGTGATGCTCGTGAGTTCCGCGCTCATCTTGTCGTTCTCGCTCACCCCCAACCCCGGCCCGAGAACCGTCTGGCCGAGTGCCACGTAATCGTCGATCGTGCCTTGCGCGCCCAGCGCCAGCATGGGAATGAACAGGCCAATCACCACCAGGCCCGCGGCGCAGCCAACCAGACAGCGCGCGTCCCGCCGCCACAGCGGCACCAGGAGCAGAAACGCGGGAAAGACCTTCAGGCAAATGGCGCCGGCGATGCACACGCCTGCGCGGGCCGGGCGATCGCCGATTATTGCCGCGATAAAACCGCAGATCAGTGCCAGCAGCAGAAAGTTCACCTGGCTGCGGGTAAGGGTCTCCCCCACCACGGGCAAACATACGAGCAGCGGAAAGACCCGCAACCGCCACCAGGCGCGATCGCGCGGTCGATCAGGAGGAGGCTTGCCCCCCAAGTGTCTCTCCAGCACCCCGGCTAGCAGATGCACCGCCACGGCCAGGCACAGAACGTTGAGCACATACCACAGGCCAACCGAGACCGGATACGGCAGCACGACGGCGTCCGGTCGATCGAACGGTTTGTCTGCCAGGGGAATCATCAGCACGGCCAGGGTGGCCGGATAGGTGTAGTGCCAGCCGCGGCCGCAGTGCGCATCGCGCAAATTACCACCGCTGCGCACCGTCCATGCGGCGCGTGCATAGACGGCAAAATCGCCGCGCCGCGAGATGCGAATTGCGGTGCGATAGACCGTCACATAGCCCACGATGATCGTGACAATCAACAGACCCGCGAGGCCAATCCGATCCCAGGGATTGAGCGGTTTGGAATGTGCCAGTGGCATCCTGCACTCCACGACAAATATCCGCAACGAGCGACTGAGCTCGAGGGGGGCACAGCATCGCCACTTTTGCCTGCACGTACAAGATCGATTGGCACGCCTGCGCCGCTAGCATCTCATAACACACGTCGCCCACGGCACCGACGCGCTAACGCCGCCACCCGCCAGAGAACGGGCAAAACGTCGGGAATTGACCGGGAAAGGCAGGCGGGGGAAACTGATGGCGTTGCCCCCGTAGCTCAGGGGATAGAGCAGGGCTTTCCTAAAGCCAAGGTCGCAGGTTCGATTCCTGCCGGGGGTATTGGCCGGTTTCCTAAACCGCGTGAGGAGGTGCGCATGGGACAGGACGTTGCGATCAGAGAGCCGATGTTGCCGGGCGGGACGTTCGACGACCGCACCATCGTGATTACCGGCGGCGGCAGTGGGTTGGGCCGCGCGATGGCCCGCGCTCTGATGACGCTGGGCGCCCGCGTGGTCATC
>JBGTDH010000483.1:0-4149 GCA_041748435.1 Pirellulales bacterium | reverse complement strand
ACGCAGGCCGTCACCAGCAGCGTCTTGCCAGTCTTCGCGCCGCGTGCGATCAACACCGGCAGCGAGATGGACGTGCCATCGGCCCGCTTTGCCACTGGAAGTGCAAGCCGCTGTTTCTGACCGAGCGGCACATCGTGCCAGGCGCTAGGTTCGTAGTGCATGGGTGAGTTCCATCGTACAATTGACCGGGGGCTGCTGCCTCGGTAACGTAGCAGAATTGGCAGTTTTTACTTCAAGGCTGCGCCCCGCAGATCGACATGCTCCAAGTCCCTTCGCTGAATACGACTGGCCAACAAGAAGTCGCCGGGGGACCATTGGGCGACGCCGCGCCAACGCTCGACCCCGTGCCAGGCCTGATCCGAATGACAAAGGCTCTCTTCCCCGGACAGGTGACGGTGGAGACAAGTGAAGATCCCGAGTATCCCGGCGACGTTAGCGCGGTATTTCAGGTGGAAGCAACGGGGACAATCGACGAGATTCTTGCGCTGGAATGCCAGTGGATTACGCAGGTGTCCAAATGCGCTCCCGGCAGTATGTTGCGATTGTCTATTGCACGCCATGACGCCAAATGATTTCATCGATTGGGCCGACGGCGTTGCGCAAAGCGCTGGCCCCGCAGCCGCCATGAGAAGCGCGACGAGCAGAGCATGCTACGGCGCTTTTCATTTAGCCAAGGAATGGCTGGGCGTCATCGGGATCCATCCCAGGAAGGGGGACAACGAGCACGCGATGATTCAGCGATATTTTCTCAACTGCACGCAGACAGAAGCAGTGGAGGTCGGTGGTCTTCTTGGCAATCTTCATGAGGCCCGCAAGGAAGCCGACTATCATTTATCCAGAGCGCGGAGCGAAACCACACAGTTCGCCCAAGACAGCGTGGCCCGCGCAAAACTGATTCTAGAGAAGCTTGCGGCCTGCTCAAATGCTGGTGCGGCAGTGAAACAGCAAATCGAGGACTATCGCAAGAAAATCAACGCGTGAGGCGAACCTCAAACCGCTGAACTCCCTTTGGTGGATTCAAACGAACCCATGTTCGGCCGATTACCGGAACTTCGACTGCATTGCGATCGTACTCGACCGTGATGATAATTGTCGATTCTCCCCTCCGGGCCGTGATAACCCGATCGATCGAGGTTTGGCGATGACGCGAATTGTTGTTGTGCTGCTGTCCCTGACCAGCCTGACCGTGACGAATAGGTGTGTAGCCCAAGTGGCCAAAGCGGTGATTCCGCACCATCAGGACAAGCCGCCGGGGCCCGCCTTGTCGCCGCAGGAGGCGATCAAGCAGATGACGGTGCCCGAGGGTTTCACCGTGGAAGTGGTGGCCAGCGAGCCGGACATCGTCAACCCGGTTGCCATGACCTTCGACGAACGCGGCCGTGTCTGGATCACGGAGAGCTTCGAATATCCGCGCAAGTCGCCCGGGCCGGGTCGCGACCGTGTGAAAGTGCTGGAAGACACCGATGGCGATGGCCGCGCCGATAAGTTCACGATCTTTGCCGAAGGACTGAACATTCCCTCGGGCATCGCCGTGGGTCACGGCGGCGTGTGGGTGGCCAACTCCCCGGACATTCTGTTCCTGCAAGACACCGATGGCGACGGCCGCGCCGATAAGCAGCAGGTGGTGGTGACCGGCTTTGGCCGCACCGACACGCACGAACTGCCTAACTCCCTGACGTGGGGTCCGGACGGCTGGCTGTATGGCATCAACGGCGTGTTCAACTACTCGAATGTGGTGCATCGCGGCAAGGAGTACAAGTTCACGTGCGCCCTGTTTCGCATTCACCCCAAGACCTGGGACTTCGAGCTGTTCGCCGAAGGGACGAGCAACCCCTGGGGCGTGGCCTGGGACAACGAAGGCAGCGCGTTCTTCAGCGCCTGCGTGATCGATCACCTGTGGCACATCAGCGAGACCGGCTACTACCACCGGCAAGGCGGGCCCTATCCGCCGTTCACCTGGAAAATTGAATCGATCGTCAAGCACAAGCATCAGAAGGCGGCCTACTGCGGCATTCACTACTTCGATAGCGATGCCTATCCGCCGCAGTACCGCGAGCGGCTGTACATGGGCAACATTCACGGCGGCTGCATCAATGTCGATGTCTTGCAGCGTGATGGCAGCACGTACTTCGCCAAGCCCAACGACGATTTTCTGACCGCCAACGATGCCTGGTTCATGCCGGTGGTGCAGAAGACCGGGCCGGACGGCTCGCTGTATGTGCTCGATTGGTACGATCGGTATCACTGTTATCAGGACGCCAACCGCGATCCCGCCGGCATCGACCGCCTCAAGGGGCGGCTCTATCGCGTGCGCTACAAAGACACGCCGCGGACCGCAACTTTCGATCTGGCCAAGGAGTCCGACGAGCAGTTGATCCAGCGGCTGCACAGCCCGAACGTCTACTATCGCGACATCGCCCAGCGGCTGCTCACGGAGCGGGACACGACTGCAGTGCGGCTTCAGACGCTGGTCCTCGACGATCAAGCGCCTCGCAAAGCTCGCATGCATGGATTGTGGGCACTGGTGGGAACGGGGAAGCTTGATACGAAGTTCCATCAGCGATTGTTGACTCACGCCGATCCCGGTTTCCGCGCCTGGGGCGTGCGGGCGGCGGGCAACACGAAGCAAGTCGATGCATCGGTGCGCGATGCGGTGCTCCAGATGGCCGGAGATGGTGAGCGGGACGTGCAGTTGCAAGTGGCCATTGCCGCGCCCAAGCTGGCGGGCGTCGATCCGCTCCCCGTGCTGGCGGCCGTGCTCTCTGCCTGCGGCGACGACAAACTCATTCCGCACGTTGTGTGGCAGAACGTGCATCCGCTGCTGGAAGAACAGGCAGAGCAGTTTCTCGCACATCTGGCGAAAGTGAATCTCTCCGATCGGCCGTGGGGGGCGGAGTTCATGGGCCGACTCGTCGATCGGATCGTGGGACGCAAGACGGGCAATCTGGCGCCGCTGGCCACGCTGCTCTCGGCGTCCCTTCAAGGACCGCACGCCAATCCGGCGGCGGCGAAGCAGGTGCTGGCCACGCTGGCCGCCAAGGTGCAAAGCCGCGAGATCGTGGGGGCAAAGCTCGATGCGCTGCGGCCGAAGTTGCAGCCCGTGCTGGCCGCCGTGCTGAAGGGGAATCCGAACGATCCGCTCTATCTGGACGCCGCCTTCCTGGCCACGGCCTGGCGAGACGATGCCGCGCTGGCGGCTGTGCGCCACGTGCTTCTTTCCAACAAGCAATCCGAGCAGCGCAGGCTCGCGGCGCTCGATGCGCTCGTGGCGGCGGACGATAAGACCGTACTCGATGCGGTCAGCACGCTGCTCGGCGATGCACGCAACGCTTCGCCCGCGCTGCAAGGCAATGTGCTGGCATCGCTGGGAAGACTCGATGAGCCGCGTGTCGGGCAAGTCGTGCTTACGAACTACGGCCAGCTCACGGCGGAAGTGCAGCCCAAGGCCATCGAATTGCTGACGCAACGCACGCCCTGGGCCAGGCAATTGCTGGAGGCAATTGGCCAGAAGCAACTTGCCTCCTCGGCGCTCAACGAGAATCAAGTGCGCAAGCTGCTGGCGACGAAAGATCAGGAGCTAGCCAAACTCGTTGCCGCCACGTGGGGCACCATTCGCACCGATCGCAATCCCGAGCGGGAGCAAATCATCGGGCAGATGCGCACCTTTATCCGCGGCCACGCGGGCAACGCGCACGCGGGGCAGGAAGTGTTCAAGAAGGTCTGCGGGCAATGTCACAAGATGTACGGCGAAGGGCAGGAGGTCGGGCCGGATATTACGCTCAACGGACGCAGCTCGTTCGAGCAACTTCTCTCCAATGTGTTCGATCCCAGCCTCGTGATCGGCCGCTCGTATCAGGCCCACACTGTGGTGACGGTCGATGGCCGCGTGCTGACGGGCTTGCTGGCCGAAGACAGCCCGCAACGCGTGGTGCTCAAGCTGCAAGGGGGCAAGCTGGAGACGGTCGCGCGGGGCGATGTCGATCAGATGGAGATCAGCAAGCTCTCGATGATGCCGGAGAACCTGGAAAAGCAGATCAAGCCCGAGGAGCTGGCCGATTTGTTCGCCTACATTACGCTGGACCGGCCTCCCGCTGATCCCACGGCCCGCCAACTGCCGGGTGTGCGCGAAGTTGTGCCGCGCGAGACAAG